>JAFAXJ010000488.1 GCA_019241095.1 Verrucomicrobiota bacterium
AAATGAGCGAAAGCGCCCCTTTGCTTGGTCGACGGCTCTCAGTGCACGGTTTTGGATCAAATGCTCGAAGAATCCCTGGACTAGATCCTGGGCATCTTCCGGAGCGTTTCCTCGATGACGGGCGAAGGCATATAAAGGGGGCCAGTAGCGTTCGCAGAGCCGGGCGAGCGCCTCAGGCCCTCCTGGGGCGCTGCTCTGGGCCGCTTTCAGTACGACGCTCCAACGCGTCGCCTCAAACTCATTATGGCCGGGCGCAGCCGAACCGTGGTCCTGATCCATAGCCGAACGTGAAAGATTCTTCATAAAGTCACCTAGGCCCAAACGGAAGCCAAAATACTTCTCTCTGCTGAACTTGGTCAGCAACCTCGCTGCAATCCTTGATGCGGCTTCTTACGGCAACAAAGAAACATCTTTTCCAAATCCTCGATGTGCGTTCACGTTGCCGTTCTCTACTCGAAGAAAATACGGCAAACGCAGCAACTTTGGCGGCTTATTCAGAACGCACTTCGGGGCATCGGCCGAGATTAAGCATCGATTTCCTTCAACCTAACCGCTTCCCATCGGCAATGCACGCCTCCAGTCACAGTCAAAAAGGCCACATCAAGATGTAGATCGCTCATAGTGCAGACCTTTAAACTACAAGGTTCTTGTATCGGTCTCCGCTGGGGCGAATTCGTTGCTCAACCCGCGCTCCTTAAGTTTGGCGTAGAGAAGCTGGCGTTGGATACCTGGCCGATGAATCGGATGGCCTCGCGACCCCGGCTTATTCTGGTTTCAATTCTTTCGGATGCCAGCAATTAGCATTGACACCTTGAAGAAAAACGCTACGCCTGTGAGCAATCGATGCGCAAGGTTTGCGCGACCGTTGTAACCCCCAACCTCAGTACATCACAGATCCTCATTTATGTGTTTCAGGTCTTTCCGGAGCCAGAGTGCTCTAAGCGTCGGGCTGTTCGCAGTCGTATTCTGTTTTCTCCCGATATCGGCTCAAAGCGCAACAAAACCAAGAGTCGCGTTAATTATGAAATCGCTGGCGAACGAGTTTTTTCAGACGATGGAAAAAGGGGCGCGCGAGTACCAGGGCGAGCACTCCGGTGATTTCGACCTCATCTCAAATGGCATCAAAAACGAGACGGATGTCGCGAAGCAGATCGACCTTGTCGAGCAAATGGTTGCCCAGCGAGTCGATGCGATTGTTATCGCTCCGGCCGATTCAAAGAGCCTGATCCCGGCTTGTAAAAAAGCGCACGACGCCGGAATTCTGGTTATTAACATCGATAACAAGTTCGACGCCGCGACAATGGCCGACCAAAAAGTGAAATTTCCATTTGTGGGCCCAGATAACCGCAAGGGGGCCAGGCTGGTTGGCGATTATCTCGCCAAGCAAGTGGCTCCGCAGAGCAAGGTGGCAATCCTAGAGGGGATACCAGGTGCCTATAATGCCATTCAGCGAAAGCTCGGGTTTGAGGATGCCATTAAGGAAGCGAAGCTCGATCTCGTCAGCTCGCAATCCGCCGAGTGGGAGACAGACAAGGCCAACCAGGTGACGTCTGGCATAATCACCCAACATCCCGACCTGAACGCCCTTATGGCCGCAAATGATAATATGGCGCTTGGTGCGGTGTCGGCACTCAAATCAGCCGGAAAGCTAAAAGCGGTCAAAGTAGTCGGTTTCGACAACATCTCGGCGGTCCAGCAGCTCATTCGCCAAGGAGAGATAGTGGCTACCGCCGATCAGCATGCGGACAAGCTGGCGGTGTTTGGGATCCAATACGCTCTTGAAGGCCTGAAGAATAAGAGTGCAGATCTGCCCAACAAAGAAACGCCAGTCGACTTGATTACAGCCGAGACCCTAGGTCAAAAAAAATAAGCTTTAACAGCTCGAAATTTCGCGGATCGGGAGCGAGCCGAAAGCCGGATAAGGGCGGTCGTTTCGGTGACCGCCTGGTGCTTCGACCAAGTAGAGTCCGAAGGCATGTCTTTCCTTTTTCAAACCGAAAAACTGTCCAAGGCTTACGCCGGACCCGTTTTGCGTGACGTCGATTTCACACTTTGTCCGGGCGAGGTGCATGCGCTGGTTGGTGAGAACGGTGCGGGAAAGAGTACTCTGTGCCAGATTGTAGCAGGCATTCGTCAACCGGATTCCGGACGCATGCTGCTTGAGGGTAAGCCTTTTGCACCCCTCACTAGGAAAGACGCGGAAGCGAGCGGGATTCGGATCGTTCTTCAGGAGCTCAATTTAATCGAGACACTCACAATCGCAGAAAACCTTTTTCTTGAACAACTGCCTAATCGGGCAGGCTGGATCAAAAACGCGGCCCTCGAAAAGGCTGCCACGCAAGCGCTCACAATGGTGGGAATGCAGCGACTCCCGCCGGGTATTCTAGTTTCTCGCCTCGGGATCGGTCAAAAGCAGTTGGTCGAGATTGCTGCGGGAATGTCCCACCGCTGCAGGGTGCTGATTCTCGATGAGCCGACCGCCGCGCTCACTGCTATTGACACCGAGCGTCTCTTCGAAAGAATTCAACACTTTAAGGCGGAGAAGGTGGGGATCATTTTCATTTCACACCACCTAGAAGAGGTCGAGGCTATTGCCGATCGAGTCTCGGTCCTGCGAGACGGAGAACTCGTCGCTTGCTTGCACCAGGGCGAATACCAACTTGATGAGGTTATTCGGCTTATGGTCGGCCGCAAACTTGACCAGAGCTTTCATGCTAAGCGCGCGATTGGAAAACGTGTTTTACGCGTTGAGGGGCTGCAAGCTCCGCCGGCGGTACGCGAAGTAAGCTTCGATCTTTCCGAAGGTGAAATCCTTGGTTTCGCTGGTTTGATGGGCTCGGGGCGTACCGAAACAGTAAGGGCGATCTTCGGAGCGGACCAAAGAGCTGCGGGTAAAATTTATGTTGGCCAGAGCAATGCGCCGGCAAGAATCGAGCGCCCCTCGGATGCTGTGCGCCTCGGTATCGGTCTGCTTACCGAAGATCGGAAAACTCAGGGGCTGCTTCTTCCGAAGCCCGCTCGGGTGAACATTACCCTTGCTAACCTGGGATCAGAACTGCTGCGATTTGGCGGCTGGCTTGATCGGGACAAAGAAGCCTCAATATCTGCGAAATGGGTCCAGCGGCTCGACATTAAGGTGAGGAACGTCGAGCAGACCGCCGTCAGTTTGAGCGGCGGCAATCAGCAGAAGCTTCTGCTTGCCCGCTGGCTGTATCGCGATTGTAAAGTGCTTATCTGCGACGAACCAACCCGCGGAATCGATGTCGGCGCAAAATTTGAGATATATCGCTTTTTGAACAGTCTGGCCGAGGCTGGCAAAGGTGTTATCGTCATTTCTTCGGATCTGAAAGAACTTCTTCAGATCTGCGACCGAATCGCGGTGCTTTCGGCTGGGAAGCTAGCCAAAATCTTTCGCCGGGAAGAATGGTCCGAGGACAAAATCATGTCCGCCGCATTCAGCGAGTTTGGGGCTGGAAAGGTAGCTGCTTGAACGCTTTGAATAGCATCAAGCGGACTGCAAGCAAGCGTCTTAAGGCTAGCGCTTTTCAGCTAAAAAAACTACGGCAATCACAAACGATTACGACTATGAACTCTCGATCCTGAGCACTGATTATGCCTGATCATATCTCGGACAACTCCTCCACAGCCACTGCATCTGTCGCCAGCGATGCGCGGGGCAGCCTCAGGCAAAAAAGCCAGTGGCAAGAGATTGGCGAGAATAGCATTGGGCTGGTGATTGTTCTCATTCTCCTGATTGGACTTTTTAGTTTAAGCACTCAGCATTTTTTTTCAGCCGTCACGTTCTCCACCATTCTGAATCAAGTTCCGGCTGCTATGCTCGTCGCGATTGGGATGACCTTTGTGCTAATTATTGCCGGAATTGACCTCTCGGTCGGGTCCGTCCTTGCTCTTTGCGGCGGCATACTCGGAGTCGGTTTAGTGCAATGGCATTTGCCCTTATTCCTGGCTGCCTTGCTTTGCGTTGCTGCAGGTGCGGTCTGCGGAATGATCAACGGCGCTCTAGTAGTCCGTTTTCAGCTCCCGTCTTTTATTGTGACTTTGGGAGCTCTCGAAGCCGGTCGTGGGGCGGCATACTTAGTGACCAACTCGCAAACTCAGTACATTGGTTCCCAAATCGAGCAGGTCAATGATGCTAGTTTTTTAGGGCTTTCCCTTCCTTTTTGGGTAGCAATTATTGGCGTGATATTGGCGCAGTTGGTGCTGACCGGAACCGTGTTTGGGCGTTATCTGATCGCGCTTGGAACAAATGAGGAAGCGCTTCGCTTGTCTGGCATTGATCCGCGCCCAATCAAGATCATTGTCTTTAGCGTCAGTGGGGCCATGGCTGGTCTTGCCGCGATCGCGCTCTGTTCGCGCCTCGCTTCGGCCGATCCCAATGCAGGCAGCGGTTTTGAGCTCGAAGCCATTGCTGCTGTAGTGATTGGTGGTACCAGTCTGATGGGAGGGCGGGGGTCAGTGATTAACTCGTTTTTCGGTGTTTTGGTAATTGCTGTCCTCGAGAACGGTTTGGCACAGCTGGGTGCTCAGGAGCCAGTAAAGCGTCTAGTCACTGGTGGAGTGATTGTGGCTGCGGTCATCGTTGACTTTTATCGGACGCGCCGCGCAGAAGCCAAGTCCCGCCAACTTAGGTAGATCCAGTTGGGTATTCCTCGAACGCTACGACTACGGACCCGCGACGCCGAGTTGCCGCATAGTCTGCCGGAACATCTTCGATGAGACAATTTCGTCCGCTCAGCCGATGCGCGAAAACAGTTGCATCACGAAGACAACAGCAAACTTCAGAGGAGAATATTGAAATATTTGATTGGTGACTGATTCGGGCGAAAGGCGCCGCTAGCTAAACGGCTGGTTTTCTCTTTTAAGTGCCCGGATGATCGAGCGTCGCGTTACAGCGTTTTTCGACAAATTCTTTGCTGAGCGGACAAGCTTTGCTACCACTCGGCACTACCCGTCTGCGTTCACGTTTTGCCGAGACGCCGAGACCAGATGACACCTTCCCAAACCTGGCCAAAGACGGAGGGCAAAGCTCTGTCGCGCTAGACTGCTGGCTAGCATCAGAGGTCGTTCAAAGGCGGATTTAGCTCAAAGTTGTCAGGCAATTGATCATCAGTGCACTGAAAGACCGTTGCTGTTTACGAGAAGTCTAGCGCGGGGAGCCTTGCTTTCCAGATTGCCGCTCGCAACGTTCTTAAAATTGTTGGACGCGCATAGGATTTCAGCGAAGCGCTGAAAGCTGCTTGTCAGGTCCTCCCTCAAGGACAGAACGGGCGCGGCAGGTGTATCAACATCGGCACGTGCGCTAGCGCTATATATCTCACCGTTCGTTCTTGCAGAAAAACTGGCAAATGCGTACTGAAACCGAAACTTTTCTGGCCAGGATGACTTTTGGATTTTTAGGTTTCGGCAAAATGGCATCAGCCCTTGTTCAAGGAATGCTTCAAGCAGGCGTCTGTCGAGGGGGAGATATCATGGTGGTCAATCGACATCCGGAAACTATTGAAGAAGATGTGGAAAAATTCGGGTTGCAGTTGGCCGATTCTGCAAAGGCGTTAGTGCAACAAGCCTCCGTGATCGTGCTCGGAACCAAGCCGGCCGATTCCGCACAGCTACTTCGGGATGTCCGGCAGTACCTGGACGGGAAGCTGCTCATATCAGTTGCTGCCGGCGTGACATTACAAGCGCTACAGGACGCGGCTGGGCATCGCACGCGAGTTGTACGCGCGATGCCGAACACTCCATCGCTCGTAATGAAAGGTGCTACGGCGTATGCGTTGGGCGACCATGCAACAGCTGGCGACGCTGAAATTGCCAATCGAGTGTTCTCGGCTGTCGGGATCGCGTTTAGAGTCCGGGAATCGGCCCTGGACGCTGTCACCGGCTTGAGCGGGAGCGGGCCTGCC
Organism: Verrucomicrobiota bacterium; assembly: GCA_019241095.1. Taxonomy (GTDB): domain Bacteria; phylum Verrucomicrobiota; class Verrucomicrobiia; order Chthoniobacterales; family JAFAMB01; genus JAFAXJ01. The sequence goes on from JAFAXJ010000488.1 coordinate 5,922, forward strand.
TACGTTTTCACCTTTATCGAGGCGCTCGCCGATGGAGGCGTCATGATGGGGTTACCTCGTGAAATTGCTATGGAACTCGCGATTCAAACGGTGCTCGGCTCCGCTTTGATGATCCGAGACACAAAACTGCACCCTGCAGAACTGCGTGAAATGGTCGCAAGCCCCGGTGGAACAACGATGGCTGCAATTGAAGTTCTCGAAGCGCGCGGGCTGCGGTACACGGTCATGTCAGCAGTGCGAGCTGCCGCTGAGCGAGCTCGACAAATTGGAGGAGGATAGGCCGATTGGGTTCCAATGGAACTCTCGGGTGTGAAAGGATGATAGAAGGCCGGAGCAAAGCTTCCGTAACTGCGCCCGTTCCCAACCCGTCTCAGAAAGAAATTAGCGTCTCACGCTGCCCATGCGTCCACACCTCAGCACACCCATTATCCATCTCCTGACCGCCAGCTTCTGCTTCGCTAGCTTCTGGTTTGTATGTCCCTCCCGATCTCAGGATACAGTCAGTTTGCCAAAGCTTTCTGCCGATGCGAAAGAAGCGGCGGAAAAAGGAATAATTCTGTTCCGGAACGACAAATTAGAGGAGGCGAAAGCACAGTTCAAAAAAATGACTGAACTTGCCCCAAATCATCCGATGGGGTGGGTCAATTTGGGTTCCGCGGAATATCAGCTCGGCGATTTCGGAGCAGCAGAACGCGACTTGCGGAAAGCGATCGGGTTGGACCTGACCGCACAACAGGCTTGGTTAACTCTTGGAATGATCGAATATCAAACCGGCGATCTTGACGGTGGTCTCGCTGCTTTAAGCCAAGCCGTTTACCTTCAGCCGAACGATGCGAAAGCTCATCTATTTCTGGGAGTTCTCATTCGAAAAAAAGGATGGTTAAATGGCGCCGAAGATGAAATGCGAAAAGCCATCGCACTCGACGATCGTTATGCCGAAGCTCACTATAACCTTGCCGTGCTTTATTTTGAACGACAGCCTCCAGCCCTCGAGCTGGCTCGGCGCCATTATTATCGCGCATTGAGCTTGGGAGCTGAACCGGACCCGGAATTAGAACGAGCGCTCAATCGCCCTAACCCTTGATAAATCAACCAGAAACAGAGGAAACAATCGCCGCTTTGCGGGCACAAGGCTTATACCGCACCCTGAACACGCTCACTGAAGTGAACGGACCGATCGTCACCGTTTGCGGACGAAAGCTAGTGAGCTTTGCTTCCAATGATTATCTCGGACTGTCACAACATCCAGCCGTCAAACAGGCTGCGATTGAGGCAATCGAAAAGTTTGGGTTTGGGTCTGGCGCGTCTCGTCTCATCACAGGAACGCAAACTCCTCACAGCCGGCTCGAATCGGATCTGGCAGCCCTAAAGAAAACTGAAGCCGCAATCGTTTTCAGCAGTGGATATACTGCGGCGCTCGGTACGCTCAGCGCGCTTTTCGGGCCGAAAGACGTCATAATACTCGATAAACTATCTCATGCCTGCTTGATTGATGGCGCACGATTGTCTGGGGCGCGGCTTCGCGTTTTTCCGCACAACAATCTGGAGCGACTGGCGCATCATCTCGCCTGGGCGCGCGAGACGGTTGGAGAAGGGAGAGTTCTTCTAGCTACTGAGGCGATTTTCAGTATGGACGGCGACTGCGCCGCTCTTCAGGAAATTGCGGCTATGAAAGGTGAAGCGCTCCTTTTAGTTGATGAAGCACATGCAACGGGCGTTTTAGGGCCGTCAGGGAGGGGTCTAGTCGATCAGCTTGGGCTCTCCGGCCAGATCGATATTCAAATGGGAACCTTGAGCAAAGCGATCGGAGCAAGCGGCGGATTTGTCTGCGGACCCAAACCGTTGATTGAGCTCCTAATCAACAAGGCCCGCAGTTTCATTTACTCGACGGCTCCCCCGGCCTGTGTCGCGGCAGCGGCATCAGCCGCTATTCAGCTTATTGTTGGACCGGAAGGCGATCAGTTGAGAGATCGCCTTTGGGCAAACATCAAGCTACTCTGGAGCCGGCTCGGTCAAAGCTCTGTCAAACCTGTCGGTCCTATTTTCCCGTATATTCTGGGAGAAGAAAAACTGGCTGTTCAAACCGCGAAGATGCTTTCGGATTCTGGTTTTCTGGTTCCTGCGATTCGGTATCCGACCGTCCCACGAGGCGCGGCCCGGCTTCGAATCGTTGTATCGGCTTTACATGCTTTCCAGCAGATCGAGGGTCTGACCCATCTGATTTGTAACCGGGAATCGGCTGGTTAAAAAAGACCCAGCCCGTCATCTTCTGCCGGCGGAAAGTCAGACCAGTCTGCCACGTTCCCAAAATCATCACGCATCTCGACCCGACCGCCGGTAAGATGCAAGGCATGGCGGGCATAGGCTTTTGCGTCTGCCAAAGTCATAAACCAAATGTCGGTGCCAAGACCGGCGAGTATGACTCCCGGACTGTCGTGAGCTGAGGAAATGAAAAGAATCTGCATAGTGTTCGTATGAACATGTTAGTCAATAGGTTCTGGTCAAGCAACAGCTTTTATGGGATCCCTTTTCCGCCTATGTAAACAGTGTCCGCCCTTACTGGCGCAGAAAACTCTTCCGGTCTCAGTGAGACTCAGGAATTTTCATCGCCATGATCAGGCGACCTGTGTTCCGCAGGCCAAAGCGGGTGTAAAAGCCGATCAGATTATTCGCCGCTTGTGCTTCCGGCGTGATCACCGCCGAAAGGGCGTTGACTCCATGCTGCCGACACCATTCGATCGTTTGCTCAATCAATTTTCGGGCAATCCCGTGAGATCGAAAATCCGGGTGCACGTAGAGATCGGTCAGTTCGGCACCCAGACCGCCCTGCTCAATCCCGACTGCGGTCGCTAGCGCCGCCACCCCGGCCGGGAAACTACCGGATAAGGCCAGCAAGATTGCGCCGCCCTTCCCACGAAGGAGCCGCTCAACAGGTTCCTTCATCTGGTCACGATTCGTGGCAAATCCTTCCTCCCGATAGAACCGGCTGATCAGATCAAGCACCTCCGCAAGCTGCTTGGGTTCGGCCGAGACGATTCTGATTTCCGTTCCGTTCATGACCAAATAGATAGCAGGTGCATTTCGGAAGTACGATGCTCTTCGGATGAATAGAAGAAGCCTGACTAGCCCGTAACTGAATCAAATCCGCTGTGATCACGGACTAGCTTCGGGCGGTTAACTGGCTGTGGGGTTTGCGTTTAATTTGAGAAGCTCTCGAGAATCTCAAAAGTGAGGGCGTGAAAGCCCAGCGCGTAGTTAAAAGAGCCCGTCTGGGGTAGGAGCGGGTTTATGCAAACTTTCGTGATATGCGTCACCTTGATCCCTTGCGTGTTGAGAAACTTCCATTCCATGCTCACTCGCAAAGAGTTGTACATATTCGTTGCAGGCCGCGGCGGCGTCCGCCGTGGAGATCCCATAACTGTCGCCGAAGAGGGCCAATGTATCATTTTCAGGCCCGGTGAACCGCACCAGGTTCTGAACACGAGTGAGAACGATCTCGGCTATTTTGTAATCGCCGACCATAGCCGGGCAGATGTAATTTCGTATCCTGAGACGGTAAATGGTGCATTAAACCATAACGAAAGGTTTTTACCTTAACGGAAACCAGCTACTACGAGCCCGAAGATTAACGCCTATCGAACAGCGCGGAACTCTCACCATTTTCAGCTATGCCCGCGAGAAAACACGATTATGACGAAAGCAAAATCAAAACATTGTCGTCTTTGGAACACATCCGGATGCGGACCGGGATGTACATCGGGAGA
>JAFAXJ010000503.1 GCA_019241095.1 Verrucomicrobiota bacterium
AAAGTAACGGAGGTGACGTAATTCCATAGTCATTCCCTTCTTTCCGATAAGCTCGGCTAATCGCTGTGACAAGAAATAACTAATCCTCGCGCCGCCATTAATGAGTTCGGTAACGCTTCAATTGCGACAACTCCGATGAAGTTACCAGAAGGGGAAGAATGATTCGGAGGGACATCAAGGTCGCGGCCCATGGCTGGTTGACAACCATCAATAACCTAGGACGATTCGGGAATAAAAGAAGCAATGGAGGAAGAGACAAACACATTTCAAAATCATCTTTTTGCACGCGCTGGAGCGGGCTTTGCGGCTCCGGTTTACGCACCGGTGGGCCCAGCAGCCTTGTGCTAAGCCTTTCGCCCTCGCCCTGTAAACGCACCTGAGCTGTGTGCAGCTTAGCGTCCGTCCCCAACAGCCTTACTCTGTTCTACAACGGCAGCCATTTTCGTCCGTCGCGGATGAGCAGATCATCAGCGCCTTTTGGGCCTTGGCTCCCGGCAGCATAGAATTCCGGCTCGCCTCCCTTCCAGGCGTTAATGGCTGGTTGTACTACAGCCCAGCTCGCTTCGATGTTGTCTGCGCGCTGGAACAAAGTGGCATCCCCGATCATACAATCGTACAGCAGCGTCTCATAGCCAACATTATGCTTCTCTTTGAAAAAATCTTTGTACATGAAGGTGTTGTCAACCTTGCCCAATTTCATAATCGGGCCGGGCACCTTGACGCTGAATTGCGTGCTCATCCCCTGCTCTGGGTCAACCATGATCCTGACAATGTTCGGCGTCAGTTGGTCCATGGGCGTATTCTTGAAGATCTGGTAGGGAGCGGGCTTAAAATGGACAGCGATCTCCGTGCGACGGTTGGCTAATCGCTTCCCTGTGCGCAAATAGAAAGGTGCGCCCGCCCAGCGCCAATTCTCGATGTGCAGCTTGGCCGCTACAAACGTCTCCGTACGGCTGTCAGGATCTACGTTCGCCTCTTCCCGATAGCCCTTCGCGGGCTGGTTGAGCTCTGTGCCGGCAGTGTACTGGCCGCGCACGATCTCGTCCACCCTGACCGGCAGCGTAGCCTCAACCAGCTTGGCCTTTTCTGTCCGCACGTCCTCCGCCAAAAAGGCGTTTGGCGCTCCATTCCGATCATGCACATAAGTTGGAACAGGTGATTGGGCACCATGTCGCGCAGGCATCCTGTCGGCTCATAGAACCGGCCTCGCATTTCGATGCCAATAGTCTCGGCGGCGGTGATCTGAACGTGGTCGATGTACTCTCGCCGCCACATCGGCTCGAAGATGCCGTTAGCGAAGCGTACAGCCATGATGCTCTGAATCATCTCCTTGCCAAGGAAGTGGTCGACACGGAAAAATTGGCTTTCGTCACCCTGTTTCAGAATGCGCGCGTTGAGTTGTTTCGCGCTCTCGAAATCGCTGCCGAACGGCTTCTCGATGATAACGCGGCGGAACGTCCTGCCGGCTTCTTGTTTGAGAAGCCCGCTCTGGCCAAGCTGGTCCACGATAGGACCGAAAAACCGCGCGCTCACCGCGAAGTAGAAAACGGCACTGCGCTCGCTACCAAGCTTCGCGGCGAGGTGCTTATAGCTGTCAGGTTGGCTGAAATCTGCCCTGATGTAACTCATCTTGTCCGTGACCCAACCCCACTGTTTTTCGTCGATGTGAGGGGTGTGGAACTCGGCCATCTTATCCCTCGTAAAGCTCTGCATGGTCTCAGTGAGCGACTGGCGCCAGCCGTTGTCATCCATGTCGTGATGGTCCAGGCCGACTATTTTAAAGTCATCGGGCAACAGTTGGCTGCCGGACAGGTTGTAGAGCGCCGGCATGAGCAGGCGTTTGGTCAGATCGCCGCCTGCGCCGAAGATGACGAGCGTGCAAGTGGGTGCTGGTTCCGTGCCAGAGGGCCCGTTCTCGAGGCTTTGAGCAGGGTTCATGGGATGCGGGTTTTTAGTCAATGCATGCAGATTTCGGTACGTTCACAATCAATGAAATTTTCTTGGTGTCCGGTCTCCCCTCGCGGCAATTTAATCTGGTTTGATGAGCTCAGTGGGACATTTCGGCGCTAATGCTTTGGCTTTCGCGAGAGGTTTGTCTCCTTCAGTAGCCTCGAGCTTTGTCGCCGTCCGGCTGGAACAGGGACGCCGACCTCTAAACAAATTCCTCCTGCCCGAACGGCGCGCATGGACCAATATTCTTGCCAGTTTATTGCTGCTGTTATGAAGCTGGTGCGGAACATCCTAGGAATGTTGATGGTTCGCCAGCCCGGACGAGCCGCTTCGAAGTATGTCTCGTTTGCTAATTGATTACTTTTTATCATCATTTTAGGTATCAGCGAACGTTGCGGACGAGCCCGCGACCGAAGTTGCGACCCCGGTGCTCACGCCAGAGGACCAGTTCTGGAATACAAAAGCAGGCAATTCGGAGCGACAACCATGGGATGGTTCAAAACACATGGTATTCTTCACATTATGTAGCACCGTATAACTAGGCAACGACGGCCCGCGACCGGTTGGCTGGTTATGAATCGTCCTGGGCGACTTCGAGCCGATTCAGAAACGACTCGCCCTTCTTAGCAAGGCTTGCTTCAAGGTTCTTCGTACAATCACAGTCGCAGCATGCCCACGGTTCCTCACCGTTCAAGTCGCGACAATTTTTACGAGCGTGTGCATCCTTCACGCTCAGGAGATCGAAATACTCCTCCCAGTACTGCCGCTCCTCGGCAAGCGGCTTGCGGCAAAAACAGACTTCCACCCACGTCACCGCGCCATCAGCGCTTACCCGCGCCTTTTCCATATCCGAGAGATATTCGTCCCCGGCAATAGAGCCTTGGCCTAATGTCTTGTTGTGGATGGCGCGAGCGAGAGCTGCCTTCAGTCCGGGCTTGACGCGAGCTTTGACCAGGTAACGCATAGGGACAAGGGAGAATTTGATGCAAGAACGCCAAAATGCAAAACGACAAAGCAACCAGACCGCGTGCGATCAAATGCGCGCGACAATGGCTTGGTGCAAATGAAAATGAATAGCGATTACCAAATCAGCGCAATACCGATCACGCAGAGGATCGTTGGGTTGAAAAGCGTAAGGATCAGTCCATGGAACCTAAGATCAGCATGATCACTCTTGGGGCTGTAGATACAGAACATTCAGTACAATACTATCGGGAGGGATTGGCATTTAAGCTCAACAACTACACTGAAGGCGAGAAATGCATAATGTTTCAGTTGGAAGGATCGTGGCTAGCACGCTAACTCGATCGAGGTTAGCCGACGACGCTCGGCTAGCTCCGGAGGAGCTCTGGCTTTCCCCGCTTCACCCTGGCGCACAACGTCAAACCAGGAAAATGTTGATGGGGTTTTCGCGCAAGCGGTAGCTGCTGGCGCGGCACCGTGAAAACTCCGGAAACGTATTTGGGGGCGGCCATTCCGGCTACTTCGCAGACCCAGACGGTTTAATGGGAGGTGGCGTTTAATCCGTTTACGGAACTAACCTGACACTAGATGGCAGATTACCATCGCCGTTGGTCTGATTGATGGAATGCGCGAGCAAAAACAGATATCATTAGCATCTTTAAAAGCGAAATTGGCGCTGCAAACTCCTTGCAGTGAGCCGAAACGATTACATCCTACCGTTGTATCCAAAGTAAGTCGCGACTCCGTAATTCCGCCGCACGCCAACTCCCGCGTTGATCAGGGCGCTATCATAACCGGCTTTCCGTGTTGCAATGATATTCACATAGGTAAACTGCCAAAGCTAGTAGCAGTCGAACAGGTAATTCCGAGGGCAATGTCGATCTTTGTATCGGCTTGAAGAATCATCGTCCAGCAAGAACCATCGTCG
>JAFAXJ010000053.1 GCA_019241095.1 Verrucomicrobiota bacterium
GTAGACCTTCGCCCGGGGTGTCATATCAATCGGAAACAAGTGAGCGGAGATACTCGAATGAATAGATGCCAGAGGCATGACCATCGGCCCACTCAGGCTGGATAGCATAACCACCCACCTCGCGCACTTTGGTGAGCTGAAAGCTCTTTGGATGCAGTATCTGTGGTTGCCGAGCTAAATTACCGAAAAGATCTCTCTCACCAGCGCACAACGCACACGGACAGTTGCGGCGAAGAAAATCGAGGCCAAAAAAGGATTCTTCACCGTCCTTCCACTTCAAAGCGAGGTTGTCACCAATGACATGCATTGTGTCAAGCTCCAGCCTCATCGAGCAATTGTAACCTACCTCCATGTTGCAGTCTAGAAACTTGGCATTGCTCCGGCAGTAAGGGCTAGCCCCAGAAGGGCTGGGCAACTCGGCAATGAACTGCTGGGCAACAATCCTGCCGACCCTGACCGGACGGGTTTGGAGCCTCTTACCTGTTGAGAAACGGATTCCCTTTCTTCGCTTGAATTTTGACTCAAGTCACGATCCAGATTAGGAAGGGAGTATGAGCATCAGTTATTTCGCGGAGTGCACTGTTCTTGTCACTGGTGCCTCGGCCGGGATCGGTCGCGAGTTCGCACGGCAGCTTGCGCCAGTTGTCAACACGATGGTGTTGGTAGCCCGTAGGAACGACCGGCTCGAAGCTCTGGAACTTGAGCTAAAAGTCATTAACCCATGCTTGGAGATATTTCTTCGCCAGCTAGATCTTCGAGAACAAACAGAACTGGAACAATTTTGCGACTGGATCGACGAAAGCGGTTTAGTGATTGATCTGTTGGTCAATAATGCTGGCCTTGGTGATCAAGGGACATTCGCGTCCAGCAATTGGGACCGCATTGAATCGATGCTTCAAGTCAACATTTCTGCTCTCACCTATCTGACTTACAGGGTACTGCCGACAATGTTAAAATCCGGCTGCGGCGCAGTGCTGAACGTCAGTTCCTCAGCCTGCTTCGTACCAATGCCGAATCTTGCTGTCTACGCAGCTACCAAAGCTTACGTCACGAGTTTCAGCGAGGCACTTCGAGCGGAGCTGCGAAGATCTAACATTTCCGTTACGAGTCTCTGCCCCGGGCCGGTCGCGACAGAGTTCGGAACCGTGGCCACTCGGGAGTCTCAATACTATGATGCTCCGATGTCGGATGTTTTCGCGGTTCCAGTGCAAGAGGTGGTGAGGAAAGCCTTACAGGCGGTCGCGCGCGACCGCGCGGTAGTGATCCCAGGCACCCTGCTCAATATCACCATGACTGCCGTGTCGTTTCTCCCGATGTTTGTCAAGCGGCTTATCCTCAATGCACGTGCTGCAGAAAAGGCTAAAGTGACTGCGCCTCAAGGGTTAGAAATCCCGGGAAGATCTTAAACGATGCTCATCCAGGTCTACTATTTCATTTTTGGATTGCTGGCAATAGCGGGCGGAATAGCAGGTTATGCGAAGGCAAAAAGCCGCCCTTCTCTGATTGCTGGAGGCATTAGTGGCATTTTGCTTATTGTTGCGGGGTTGCTCGGCCCCGGTATTCCTGCATTTGTGCTTGCCCTTATCGTGTCAGTGCTACTGCTCGCCCACTTTCTTCCTTCCTACGCGGCAAAGCGCAAACCCATGCCTGCCATTCCAATGATCGTTCTGAGCGGCTTATGCATCGTTTTTACGGCGATAGCTTGGTTGGCGTGAACTACAAGGGACTAATGGGCACCAGATCTGCTGGGGTAAAGTCGCTTCTCCTGGGCGACCGGTGATGCCATGGCAGGTTCAGGTAGGCTCGCATCTGCGAGGCGACCGACGACGCGCTGGCGTTTGGGCGATCTGCTCCTACCATATGCGTTGGCTGTTCAGCCTCGGGTTCACCGGGTCTGCCTAGGTACCCTCTTTCTTTTTCTAGCCGGCTGTCCGGGACCAGTGCAAAAGCACGAATCGGTGCAAAAGCACGAATCGGTACAGGATCACAAACCAGAAGAGCGAGGATTAGTACAGCACAGCCAGGAACCTCTGTTAGCCCCAACCGTGCCCGCTGTTCCTTCGCCTACACCATTGCCAGAAATCTTTATCCCATCTTCTCGGCTCGAGACAGCACGCCTTTTTAACGGAATTCGATTACACTCCTCAGTCACTACCCTCCCTGGCTCACTCGCGTTTCTTGCGCGAAAGGCACCCGAGTCTTATACGCTCGAGCTAAACATGAGTATAGAGGTGCCCAGAGCTGCCAAAACTCTCGAGGAAATCGAAACTCCCGACACTTCTCTCGGTATTGTGCTTCCTTGGCTTGAACAAACTCTACCGTCTACTAAAGTCTCAAGTTTTTACTTCGGCCTCTACCAATTGAAAGTGGATGCAGTAAATCGAACCATTGGCCGGCTGGATCAAGTGATGTCGCGCCACAATTTCTTCGATTGCAATACTATCCTGGAAATAGAAGGAGAAAAAACTCAACGCAGGGCTTTGCTGATACAAAGTGACATGGATGTAAATGCGGATGGGTCAGATGCGGACCGGTTTTCGCAAGTGGATGGGACATCAGCCAATTTCCAGCCTTTTACCAGTTATAGATGGCCCAAACGTAGTGATAACTCCAACCAGTTTTTACCGGAACGGGAGGAACGCCTGAAACAGTTACAGACAGAATCTCAGGATAAAACGATCCAACCGGATAGGAAAAAAGTCTTACAGGATCAAATTGATGAATTCCAAAAGGAAGTGAACGACCTTAAACGTTTCAGCTTTCTTATCGCTAGGGTTGATCCCTACATTGTTTTGCCTGGTTTCATGTTGCGTCAACTCAACCACCCCTTTGCGCCGAAGCTTGGCGACTATGTAGTCGTTATTCACAAAGGCAAACTTTATCCAGCTATACTCGGTGACGTTGGGCCCTCTTACAAAATCGGAGAAGCATCTCTGCGTATCTGTACACAGATTGATTCTCGCGCTAATCCATACAACCGTCCCGCCAGTGATCTGAATATAACTTATTTGGTTTTTCCTAACTCTGTAGATGGCCCTCCTGCTCCACCTGATTTGAAGAAGATGCGAGACCGATGTTCCGAGTTGTTGAATGAGATTGGTGGTTTTGCAGGCGAACTCTGGACCTGGGAAAACCTCGCAAACCCTTCGGCTACTCCAGCCCCCTCGGCTACTCCAGTCTCGTCGCCTTCTCAACCAGCGACAAATTAATCTACGCAGGCCAGGGTAGGTCCATTTCCTGGCTGTCGCTTACCGCCCCGTTTTCGGCCAGCCCGGAGGTCTGGCGGATCTGCTCTGGCATTGGAAAGGCAATAGGGGTCGCGCCTTGCTCAGGCGATATCTCCGGGACACCCCACTTTTCGGGGTTAAGGCCTAGGTGTGCACCCAATCGCGCAGTTGATTTGGAACTGTCGGAAAGCTCAGTTAGATTAGCTTAATGCAAAACTGCCGCTTTGCGTTCGCCGTTCACGTTATGGCGGTGCTCGCCCAGAACAGAGGTATTTGCTGCTCCTCCTCGTTTCTCGCTGAGACGGTTAACACCAATCCAGTAGTGATCCGCCGTCTGTTGATTGCTTTGCAGGCCGCCGGACTGGTCTACACTCAACGAGGGTCCAGCGGAGGTACTGTTCTTAGCAGAAATTCGGCTGACGTTTCACTGTTGGAGATACATAATGCGATAAGTCCCCCCGCATTGTTCGGCACGCATCGAAATGAACCTTCTCAGATGTGTGCTGTGGGGCGCGGTATAAAGATAATTCTGAACCAGGTTGAGAATAGAATGATGACGGCAATAGAACACGAACTGAAACAAATCACGTTGGCGGATGTGGTGAGGCAGTTGAACCAGAGGTCTCGACAGAAAAAGAGCTTTCGTATGTAACAATCTATGTTACGTTTTCAATCGTAATTCTTATGCTTTTTGACTTTGATTCCATTTGGCGCCCTCTGCTCCATCAAGCAGATAGTCTCAGGCCTGCCGATGAACCTTTGCTAGATAGAGCGTCGGACGATGATGTACTTTTGGATGCTTACTCCGAAGCTGTAAGCAGCGCTGCAAAAAGTGCCGCTCCTGCCGTCGTCAATATTCGTAATAAAGCACGAGGTCACCACGGAGAGGGCGGCGGTAGCGGATTTAGCATTGCTCCGGATGGTTTCATTCTTACCAATAGTCATGTTGTCCACGAGGCCGACTCGATTACCGTCACGCTTGCTGACGCCAGAACCTTTAATGCGACCTTAATCGGAGACGATCCCGACACGGATCTGGCTGTCGTTCGAATCGATGCCGGGCATTTGCCCTATCTGCGTTTCTCGGATTCAAAAAAAATACGGGTTGGGCAAATCGCCATAGCCCTCGGAAGCCCTTACGGATTTCAGCAGACTGTTACTGCCGGAGTTGTCAGCGCATTAGGGAGATCGATGAGGGCGCAATCCGGAAGATTAATGGACGATATCCTCCAGACTGACGCTGCACTGAATCCAGGAAATTCAGGAGGACCCTTGGTTGATTCGTCTGGAATGGTAATGGGCGTGAACACTGCTGTTATCCTCCCGGCGCAAGGGATCTGTTTTGCGATCGCGTCCAATACGGCCCAATTGGTTGCAGGATGGTTGATGCGAGATGGGAAAATCCGTCGTGCTTATCTCGGCCTGGCCGGCCAAAATGTGGCTATTCATCCACGGCTTATTCGGCACCACAAGCTGACGAACGCCCATGGTATTCTGGTGGCAGGCGTCGAGCCAAAAGGCCCTGCAGCTGTCGGCGGACTTATCGAAGGCGATATTTTAGTTTCATTCAATCAAACGCCGGTGTCCTCCATTGATGATCTTCACCGGCTTCTCCTTGACAGGGAGATCGGAAAGCAATCGAATGTTAAGGCAATTCGCGGAGTGGAGATGATTGACCTGGTTGTGATACCACGAGAACTGGGATCAGGTTAAACAGGACTTTGTTCTCCACCCATAAATCCTCCTCTATGGTCATTGTGCTTGTAACGGTTCAGGTTAGACTCCAGTCTATCGAGGCTTTCCGTGCAGAAACTGTAGAAAATGCGCGCCAAAGCCTGCTTGAGCCTGGAGTCGCCCGGTTCGACGTCATTCAGTCGAGAGAAGATCCCGTGAAGTTTCTTTTGCTCGAAGCATATCGTGACAGTGCCGCCGTAGACGCTCATAAGCAGACCATGCATTATCAGAGATGGCGTGATGCAGTTGAGCTGATGATGGCTGCGCCCCGGAAGCGCGAGGTCTTCACCGAAATCTTTCCAGACGCGGAAGACTGGTAGACTCTTGTAAGCTTAAGCCTGCACTGGAGAGCAAAGGCTCTGTCGCGTCAGCCGACTCTTAGACATCAGGGTTTGTTTGGCGAGGTTGCCAAAACAGCGTGTTTCTTACAATGATGAAATGCGAGGTATAAGGGTTGATCTCGGAACAGCGAGTGGTGACTTCACTATGATGGTCAAGAAATCTGCCGGATTTCCCCCTAAATACAAACCAGAGTGAAAGAAATCGCCCCGCAAAACCGATTCGACAGCTGCAGTCATATCGAACTGGGACCCATCGGACCTCCGTCGATGGCAGTTTGCAGAACAGCTTCCGCAAGCGTCAATCCTTGATAGGATGCGGGCACCAAGCCTTGACTGCTCTCGAGTTCTTCTGCGTGCTGAGCAGGCTGGCCGACTTCATTTGCTGAAGGGGGCATCATCTGCTTGCCAGAAGGAATGATCGTTTTCCATCTACAATGGCGTTACCGGCATACGTCGGTTCTTCAGCCGGCACAATCAAAGTATGAGGATCGGGCAGAGCCGCCACGGCTGCCGCGACGATGTCTGGATGGATTCGGTTTGGCGGCAGGTTGATCGTCCTCCTTACTATTTGTAGAACGGTCAGGTCATGTTAGTACAGCAAGGTAAACGAGGCGTGCGATTTCAGTGTTTGAGATCGGCCCAATCAAGCCACGGACACCTGCTTCCACAATCTGCCCAGCACTTTTAACACCGCGCATCCCTTGGAGGAGATTATCGAGAACCTCGCGGGCAATGCTCTTTGGAGCTGCAATTTCTGCATTCGCCGAAAAAGTTTCGAAGACCTAGGAGCGTTTGACGAAGATTTTAAAGAAGCCAGTGGAGAAGATATCGAGTTTGCCGCAAGGCTCAGAGCTGCTGGACTGAAGATACGGTTTTTACCAGACGCCATCGTCTATCACCCAGCGCGACGGTTATCCTTAACTCAATGGGTTACTCGCGTTTTTCAATCCCGGTGGCACGTCCTTTACCGGATGAAAGTTTGCGGGTTGTGCCATGCCGGGTTGCGAGAAGTTGATTATCTTGCACGAGTCACTATCAGAACTCTTTTAAGACGTGATCCCTCACCACGTCCTAATCAACTTTTTCGGCTGGTACTGAATTGGCTTCTGTTACCGATCTGGGTGCCCTATTTGATTTACTGGGAAAGTAGATTTCGTAAACAATGCCTCAAATAAATGACTGCACCGTCAGCGTCGCGCTAGTCACCCGAAACCGGCCGGATTCGCTCGATCGTTGCTTATGGAGCCTCCGGCGGCAGAGCATGCAGCCATTTGAGGTGATCGTATCAGACGATTCGGATTTCGACTGGGTTGCCCGCACTAAAGAAGTCGCATTGAATTATGGCGCAAGTTATCTCGTTGGCCCTAAAAAAGGGCTTTATGCGAATCGGAATTTCGCTGCCGTCCAGTGCAAGGGTTCTCATGTCCGCACGATGGATGATGATCATCTTTTCCCGCCGGATCATTGGGCTCAATGCCAAGCCGCTATCAGGGCTGCTCCAGAGGCGATCTGGACGACGGGCGAACATGGCTTTTTGCGGGATAAGCCTCTGGCAATAGCAGAAACCGCAAGTCAGCTTGGGCCAGCTGGGGTGGCTCAGGCTATCGGAAACCGAGATGATAATTGGGCGATTGCTGATGGCTCGACTATTTATCCTCGCACAATATTTGATCGTGGATTCCGTATGGTGGAGGAATTTGCATTTGGATCTGCATACCTGGAGTTTGGTGCGTTTCTATATCGTCGTGGCTGGAAATCCCGCTGTGTACCAGGAGCTTTCGTCGAACATCACATCTTGCAATTGAGTCGCCCAGACCCGAAAAGCCAGTTGTTCGCAAGCATTTGTTACAACCGTTATTTTCAGCCAGACTCTCTCAGTTTAATTAGGCACTTGCTGCCTCACGTAATGAGTTGGGGCGATCTGCCAAGTTTATATAAGCTGGCGCACCAGCGATGGACTTCGACTAATTATGGATCTTTCCATAAAACGGCTAGCTCAACGAATACTCGCGAAAACGCCTGATACCTACCTCAGAAGCTTACAACTGATTCGGCGTGGCTCCTTTGAGAAACGCCTGTATTTATCGCTAATTCGCAAGGGAAACGTCGTGGTTGAAGCAGGTGCCCACACAGGGCATTTCACCAGGCTCTTCTCTGATTTGGTCGGCGCTACCGGTACTGTCCATGGTTTTGAACCGGTCCCGGAAACTTTCAGTCTTCTGACGCGAAATTTGCGACGCCGGCCCGCTTACAAAATTTAGAATTAGTTTGCGCCGCTCTTGGCGAGGTAGATGGGAACGGTACGATGTTTATCCCTGGCACGGACTATGGTCAGGCGGCTTTACTCGGACATCGAAATGGCTCCTGGCCCGGAGCAGACATCGGAACAAGAGTGTCAGGAAAATTTACTCCGAAATGAGAATGACTTACCGAGCAGCTTTGGACCTTTACCAAATCATGGAGACTCAGCACGGAACCCAAGCAGCGTTGATCCTTCTAGAAAAAATCACCCATCAGAAAAATTGACCTCAATACTTTCGGATTCTACTAGCTGACACGCTTGCTGAATTGGGTCAGTGGTCGGAAGCCTGGGAACTGATAAGCTCGTTCATCCCCTGACCAGCCCGAATGTTCTTTAGAGTGCGTATC
>JAFAXJ010000105.1 GCA_019241095.1 Verrucomicrobiota bacterium
GCGGGCTAACTTCCCGCTCGGTGGGTCCAATGAACTCCTCAAAGCTATTCGGGTCGAGGAGGCCGGCGAGTCGCTCTCGGGCAGTTGCTTCGTACCAACTGCCTTGTGAAAGCTTGGCAATCAGGTAATTCATTCGACTGTTTCCATCAAGCGAACTCCTTGCGCAAGACGGAGTGTAACGGTATCGGGCCGTGCTCCGCCGTCATTGACTGAGATGCGCAGACCGCCTGGCGAGTATCGTTCAATGAAATCGTGCACAACCGCATGCCAGATGCTGTCAAAGCCACAAACTGGAGTCTTGATGTTGACTTCGCATTGGCTTCCCTCCAGCACTCGCTCCAGCAAAACCTCCAGATTACCTGATGCAACGACACCGGTTAACGCATGCATCTTTTTTCCGGCCGCCCGTTTCGCGGCATCCCGGTGAATACGTAAGATTTCCATTTAAAAAAGGATAGATCAATTGTTGAACTACCAATTGCGGAACTTGTTCGGGGGCCGGTAAAGACCTCCTGACCACCTCACAAGGTCCTTCATCGAACGTGCAGCAAGAAGATGCCTGTTGGCGTCCAATGGATCAATGCCCAAATCTTCGGCACGTCGAATAATCCCGCGTTTTCGAAGTTCATCGACCTGTCTGGGGTCGCGGGCAAGACCAACATTCGTGAACCCCGCTATGCCCCGAATAGCCTGTTCGCGTTGCTCCTTTGTCCGGCAAAGGAGCAAATTGGCGATGCCCTCCTCAGTCACAATATGGGTCAAGTCATCGCCGTAGATCATGATCGGCACAGTTTCGAGCTTCATTCTTTCCGCGAATTCGACGCTGGCTAGTTTATCGACGAATGCAGGCATCATCTTTTCGCCGAACGTTTCAAGCAATTGGACTACCAGCTTGCGTCCGCGCATTATGTTTGCTGGCCTATCGGTGAGTTCCCTTCCGGCCTTTAGCCATGGACTGGAAGGATGCCGTCTCCCATGCGCGTCCGCCCCCATGTTCGGGGCTCCGCCAAAGCCGGGTATCCGCTCGGAGGTTACGGTTGAGCTGTTACCCTCTAAATCAATCTGAAGCGTGGACCCAATGAACATGTCGCAGGCATACAGCCCTGCTAGCTGGCAGAACACGCGGTTGCTACGCAGCGAGCCGTCATGCCCCGTAAAATAAATGTCCGATCGCGCGCGCATGTAATCGTCCATGCCGACCTCCGAGCCGAAGCAATGGATTTGCTTCACCCAACCGCTTTCGATTGCTGGAATAAGCGTCGGATGCGGGTTCAGCGCCCAGTGTGTTGCGATCTTGCCTCTAACGCCAAGCGACTCGCCATAGGTAGGCAGGATCAACTCGATGGCGGCGGTGCCGAAGCCAATACCATGATTCAGCCGCTGAACACCATATTCAATGTAGATCCCTTTTAGAGCCAGCATGGCCATAAGGATTTGCGTTTCGGTGATCTGTGCAGGGTCGCGCGTGAAAAGCGGCTCTACAAAAAACGGTTTCGGGGCCGCGATCACGTAGTCGATCTGATCACCCTGGATATCCACCCTCGGAATTTTGTCTGCGATCTCATTCACCTGTGCCACCACAATCCCGCTCTTAAACGACGTAGCTTCCACGATGGTTGGTGTGTCCTCAGTGTTCGGGCCGGTGTAAAGATTGCCTTCGCGGTCCGCACTTCGAGCGGCGATCAACGCAACGTGGGGCGTCAAATCCATAAAGTAACGTGCGAACAGCTCGATGTAGGTATGAATAGCTCCAAGCCGGATTTTTCCGGAGTTGAGCGCCCGGGCGATCGGCCCGCTCTGCGGACCGGAATAGGAGAAATCCAACCTAGTGGCGATTCCTTTCGCAAAAAGGTCCAGGTGCTCTGGAAGCGCGATACCTGATTGGACAATGTGCAAATCATGCACCTTTGTACGATCGACATTGACGAGCGCGGCCGCCAAATGATCAGCTTGTTTCTGGTTATCCCCTTCAAGGCAAACGCGGTCGCCGGGATGAATTACGGCTTCCAGCAGAGCAGTGGTGTCCTTCGCGGTTACAACCTTGCCGCTGGCGAACTTCGAACCGGCATCGAGCCGGATTTGCCGTTGCCTCCTCTGTATTTGCCACTCAGACATAATCAGATGCATTACAAGGTTTTCTAACCTCTTACTGCACGGGACAGTTCCGTAGAACGCCGTCAGGAGCACGGCCGCGGCAGCTTCACCGAGGCGCGAACGTTCGATTCTTTATAGCTTCTGAACGATTCGATCGCTTCGTACTCCGCGAGACCTAAGCGATCATAGTGCTTGGCTGTTGCACGGTTATTGTTTTCGGCCTGCTGCCAGCTTTCTCCGGATTGGGCCTCTAAAAAAGGTGTTTGGCTTCGCTGTGAACGATGATGATAAAGGCTATCCAATTTCACGGCCAACTCTGCCGGG
>JAFAXJ010000516.1 GCA_019241095.1 Verrucomicrobiota bacterium
GAAGCTGACTACGATCTGGTCCTGGACACAAATCTGAAAGGCGCATTTTTTGCGGCGCAGGAATTTGTAAGGCACAGAATGCAGGTCAAACAGCCAGGAAAAATTATTAATATCAGCTCAGTACACGAGGAGCTGCCTTTTCCCCATTTTACGAGCTATTGTGCGAGCAAAGGTGCAATGAAAATGATGATGCGCAATATCGCAATCGAACTAGCGCCCTTTGGAATTACGGTGAATAATATTGCGCCCGGGGCGATTGAAACCCCCATCAACAAGGCCTTAATGAACAATCCCGATAAGTTGAAGGCGCTCCTTGAGAATATTCCGCTTGGCCGGCTGGGGACAACGAATGACGTGGCTGGTGTTGCTGCATTTCTGGCATCTGCCGACGCGGATTACATCACTGGCACAACAATTTTTGTCGATGGTGGATTAACCTGGAACTATAGCGAGCAGTAAAGTGGTTGTGCAAGTAGGAGAAGTTTGCAAATAGAGGAGTTACGTAAGCAAAGGACAATATGCAAATAGGCATGGTTGGTTTGGGACGCATGGGTGGCAATATGGCGCGGCGGTTGATGCGCGATAAGCACGAGGTTGTGGTTTTCGATCGCAGCCCGGACTCAGTTCGAAGCTTGGAAAAGGAAAATGCGATTGGAGCTTCTGATTATCAAGATTTCGTTAAAAAGTTAACCAAACCGAGGGCGATATGGCTGATGGTTCCGGCGGGGCAGGCAACAGAAGAAGCTGTGGAAAGCTTGCATCAGATCCTTGAACCTGATGATGTCGTGATCGACGGGGGGAATTCATTTTACAAGGACGACGTGCGCCGAAGCGAGTCTCTGAGTAAAGATGGTATCCATTACCTGGACGTCGGTACTAGCGGCGGAGTCTGGGGCCTGCAACGCGGCTATTGTCTGATGATCGGCGGCGACGGCGTGGCAGTCGAACGTCTACAGCCGATCTTCGAATCGCTTGCCCCTGGCGTTGGCGATATTGCACCCACTAGAGGTCGTGAGAACAAACCAGGGACAGCAGAAAAGGGCTATCTGCATTGCGGCCCGTCTGGCGCAGGTCATTTCGTTAAAATGATTCATAACGGTATCGAGTACGGATTAATGCAAGCCTATGCTGAAGGCTTTGATATCTTGCGTGGAGCTTCTTTCGATGTTCTCCCTGAACATTATCGCTACCACTTTGATGCTGCTGATATCGCGGAACTTTGGCGTCGCGGGAGTGTGATTGGTTCCTGGCTTTTGGACTTAACAGCGATGGCTCTGTTGGAGGATCCGGAGTTGCATCGATTCAGCGGCTTCGTTGAAGATTCAGGCGAAGGCCGCTGGACCGTTCAGGCCGCTATTGAAGAAGCCGTGTCGGCCGAAGTACTGACAACTGCGCTGTTTACTCGCTTTCGATCCCGTAAGGAGCATACTTTCGCAGAGAAGGTATTGTCTGCCATGCGCAATAAGTTCGGCGGACATGTTGAAAACTTTGCTGGAGCTTAGATTAATATGGAACCCAGTGCTATTCCTAGACCCGCAGATCCTTGTGCTATCGTCATTTTCGGTGCATCGGGTGATTTGACCAAACGAAAGCTTTTACCCTCACTCTATAACCTTGATTCGTACGGACTTTTGCCGGTGAATTTTACGGTCATTGGTGTTGCGCGACGCGACTGGTCTGACGAAAAGTTTCGGGACGAGATAACAAGGGATCTTGCTGAGCTTGGCACTCAGCCTGTTGATCCGAAACTTTGGGACCCGTTCCGAAAGAAGATCTTCTACTGTCTTGGTGAATTTGATAAGCCGGAGAGCTACAAAAGGCTCGCCGAGGCGCTTGCTCGTTCGGAGAAGGAGAATGGCACTCGCGGGAACGCCCTTTTCTACCTTTCCGTTCAGCCCGATTATTTCGCACTGATAGCGAAGCAGTTGTCGGAAGCAGGTTTATTGAAGGAGGCAGATGGGCGCTGGCGCCGAGTGATCATTGAAAAGCCATTCGGGCACGATCTAGACTCGGCTCGCGAGCTAAACAAGGAACTCACTTCTGTTCTTAAAGAGAGCCAAATCTATCGGATCGATCACTATTTAGGGAAAGAAA
>JAFAXJ010000312.1 GCA_019241095.1 Verrucomicrobiota bacterium
TTGCATACTATCTTGTGCCAGATACTCCATCAGCCCAACGAGCAGTAACACGAGGATTTGTCCCGCCGCGTTGCTTGCAGTTGGCAAGGGTCTGATTCGCAGCTGCCTCTGGGTTTGACAGAGGACCTGACCAGCCGACAACGTGAGCTTTTTGTTCCTTGGACTTCGCTATAGCGAAATACCCGGGCTTACCTCGGGCTTACCTGTTGAAACCACAATTTTGGATTGATTCCGCCCTCGGCATTTACCCCAGCAAAAGCGAGCTTCTCAACAGCACTCCCAGGAGCATTATGGCCGTGGTGTTCGTATTGATAATGCTGATCAGGTGGTTGCCCGGGCTTGCTATATAAAGCTATCACTGTGCATGCATTCGCAATTGATGACCAGGCTATCACAAGCTGTACGCTAACCAGCATCAACGGGGAAGTCCTATTCAGGACAAAACAGTTCGTCATAGGTTAGAATGCACAGTTTGATACGGCCAACAATCTTGGGTCAGTCGAAATCCAGCAGTTACGACTAGTTTTAAATCACCGCTAGTATATGCGGCGGCGCGTTGTTCATTAATAATCCCGGTGGCCATTTTGTAATCTTCATAGATGCTGAAACCCCAATTTTCATTGAATCGCAGGTAGCCGGCAAACGTCCAAGCCCGGCCAGAGACGGCGCCCGAGGCAATAGTTTATCCTCGTAAAGAAGCAACTAACCTAAGCGTGTCCGAGCAGTGAGTCACCGTCTCAAAACTCGCAACAATGCGCTCGGGGTGGCTGGCCACGGCGAAAAGGTGATCGCGAATGAAGCTAGTGCGGAGATTTACTCGACGCTAACTGGTCCCGCAAAGCTTACGACCGGACAATGGCCAGGAATGCCTTTCAAGACACGCCTTGGCCACGCTTGGGAACTCCTCATGACGTAGCTCCGTGCATGCTGTTTGTCGCTCTCCAGAGACAGAGTGGGTTACAGGCATTGCCCTGGCGCTGGCATCGAGGCTGGGAATCCAGGAACTTACCTTACTCCGAGTGCAAAGTTGGGCTTCTGATAGGTCTCTTATGGCCGCGCCTCCAGGACCATATTGAACGGAGTTTCCGCGGCGCGGCGAAACCGGGTAAATCCGCCCTTCGAGAGAACCTCCCTCAAACGCCGCTCGCCCGCTTGCGCTCCAAGAGCAAGACCCACCTCCTGACTGAGCGAAGCTGGAGTGCATATCATTGTCGAGAACCCGTAGTAAACTCTGCCGACTGGATTCATATTCTCAGTCAGGGAATCTCCTGCCATGGGCTCTACGATCATGAATGTGCCGTCAGGTTGGAGGGATTGTTTGACATGGGATGCAGCACCAACCGGGTCGCCCATGTCGTGCAGGGCATCGAATATGGTCACAAATCCATAGTCCCGACCCGGAAAATCTTTCGCCGGAGCGACGCTGAAATGGACGTTAGTGACTTGCTGTTCCTCAGCGTGGCGATTTGCTGCCTCGACGGAAGCCGCGTGCAGATCGAATCCATAAAATTCAGATTTAGGGAACTCCTTCGCCATAATGAGGGTGGATAGGCCATGACCACATCCTATGTCCGCCACTTTAGTCCCGGTGTTCAATTTCTCCTGGACGCCGTTAAGCGCGGGTATCCAGTTCGCGTTTATGTTGGTTTGATAACCGGGACGAAAAAACCGCTCTGTCCCGCAAAAAAGGCATTTGTGATGCTTGCCCCAGGGCAAACCCGCTCCGGTCCGAAAACTTTCGGCGATAAGCGGCTCATCGTGGTAGAGGGACGAGATGCCGTAGAACCCTCCCGTCATCGCCGCCGGACTATCTGGATCGGCGAACACAGCCGTCTGTTCAGCCGTAAGAGAAAAAGTCTCGCTTGCCGCATCATAGGTTACGTATCCAGAAGCGGCTTGGGCACTTAGCCATTCGCGCAGATGTCGCTCGTCGAGGTTGGTCTTTGCGGCGAGTTCCTGCGATGTTGCCTGGCCGATATCAGCAAGCGCTGTGTAAATTCCGAGACCGTCGCCAAGTACAACAAGGGCTCCGTTTACGGCTGCCCCAAGATCGTTGATCATCTGCCCAAGAAGTTTATTAAGTGCGTCGGGATTCAATGAACGTTTGCCAGCGCCATGCGGCATTTCACTTCCATTTGTCGTTTTCATAGCTGATTTCCTTTGTTGAGATAGTATTATACCCGCTAGCTCGCCTTCCAGGGGCGCTGCGAACTGAGACTCTCCGAAAGTGCAAGCGAGCGCATGACCCTGCGACTGGAGTCGAACTGACCTACAGGCTGAATGTTGTCGCCCAGACTTCTCGCTACGGCTACTGGTACCTCGGCTCGTGGCGAAGAGAAAAGACGATTAACCCTATCCTAAGCGTGTCGAGCGTGACAGCTATACCTGCACTTTACAATAGTTTTCTAAGTTGGCTGACCGTCCTGGCCTGATCCCATTTCCTGGACATTTCTAACGTAGAGTTCGGCGTGTTAGGTTATAGTTAGGGTTGTTTTAAGGTGAACACGAATCGGCGTCCAGACTTATCCTAATCGCCCCGGTCCGGCCTGCTGCGAGACTTTCTATTGATCGTCAAGGGTAAATGTGGGGTTTCGAGATGGCTGTTGTTGGAAGATCCAAGAACCGTGCTGGAGCTGATTTTTATAGTGAATTTCGGCGTCGTAAGGGATGCGATCGATCCACATCTTGTGGATGATTTTGAGCCAACGGTGCCCGAGTCGACGTAAGGCACCGGCATGGCTTTGACCATTCTCCCGGTGCTGACGATAGTAGATCTCTGCCCAGAGGCAGCGGGACAAGGTCTGCTCCGAAAAGAGATGGATCGCGTGCCGGAGATATTTATCACAAGCCCACCGCTGATGAACTTGTCGTTTTTTA
>JAFAXJ010000544.1 GCA_019241095.1 Verrucomicrobiota bacterium
CTGTACGGCAAACCCCAAATTGGCAGCCAGAAAAAGGCACGCTCCGAAAATCTTTAGCATGATTGTTAGACGGCGCTCAGTGTAATGAGGAAGTTAATGTGTGCAATCCGGAACTCACCGATCTAGTGTCGGCGATCGCGCGTCGAGGGAGAGTATTGGCGCTGTCTCTGGCCTCCAAGGATTTTGCATAAAGTTGCCTTCTTCGATTCTGGCGATTGTTATTGAGCAAACTCCTAGAACCAGGTTCACATTAAGTCCCATAAAGAGAGGCCCAAATGGCTGAAGATTGAAATGCGCAAGCTTGAGGAGTCTCCTTGCTGGATGCAGGCGCCGTCCATCCGTGGGATGTTCAGGACGAAGATATTGCTTTTTTAGATGCACAAAAGCGCCCGCAAACTGAATCATACCTTTATAAAAGCGATGTTCCGGACCGTTTGTTTGCAACCAAAGATGCTCAAGGACATCGTGAGCTTCGTAATAGCGTTGATCATTGAAACACCGGAAGTAACCGGCGTAATGCGGATCGTGACCTAGTTCGCCAGGTAAACTCAATGTGGCTATCAATTCCTGGATTCGGTCACCTTTTTTCATGCCTTCCTGCATTCTGATGCCTTTGCATTCTATTGCCTTGTACTTTGAAATGTGCTTGTGAGATCCGCTGACGCAAAGACATTTCCCATGCTTTGGGGCACTACCGGTCCGCAAAACAACAATGTCAACTGATTCAGCGGTCTCGACCTTCTTGATCTTAATCGCGTTAGCTGCCACTTCCGCTTTTTTTTCGGCAATTGAAACCGCCCTATTTTCGATCAATGGGATTCAGCTGAGACACTGGAAATTGCGAGAGCCTCAGACTGCGACCCATTTTGAAAAGGTGATGAACAATCCGCGTCGGGTCCTCACAGTAGTTCTTTTCACGGGAACTCTGGTGAATATTCCTCTTATCGTTTTGGCGTTATCCTTTACCCGGACAATTCAGCTACCCCTTCCGGATTGGGTCGAGGCTCTGATAATTTTTGGGCTCATCGTGTTGGTCTGCGACTTTTGTCCGAAAGTTCTGGCTCTCGCTGATCCATTCGCATTCGCGCGAGCAGCTCTCAACGTCCTAGAGGTCATCATTCCCATTGCAGGACCGATCTCGGATCAGTTGCAGGGACTGGCAGATCGAGTTGCAAACCTTTTCGCAAAAGAAAAATCCGTTTCGGGCGACCACCTGAATGATGATGAGTTGATAACGCTCATTGAACTGAGCGCCGAGAAGGGCCAACTCCGGACAGACGAACGTGAAATGATCCAGGAGATCATCAAGCTCGGCGATAAAACGGCCGGCGACTGTATGACCCCTCGTGTTGACGCCTTCACAATTCCCGATTCGCTGACGAATGAGGAGGTGATTCGCTTGATTCGCATCGAGCGGCAACTACGAGTGCCGGTCTATGGAGACAATCCAGACGAGATTCTAGGCTTTCTGGACGTAAAAAGCTTTCTGCTCGACCATGAGGATCATTACACCGAGCACTTGGAATCACCTTCTGTGGTGCCAGAAACGATCAAAGCTTTAGATCTTCTCAGAGCATTCTTAACTCATCCGCAACGAATAGCGATTGTGGTCGATGAATTTGGCGGTACTGCCGGGATCATAACTTTTTTGGATATCGTTGAAGAGATGATAGGCGACGCCGTGCCTCGCGGCGATGAAGAACTCTATATTGAGCCTGCAGGGCCAGGAAAGTGGATGGTAAGCGGAAGTGCGCGCCTGGATGATCTCACAGAGATGACCGGTGTTCAGTTGGAGAAAGAAGGGGTTGATACGATTGGTGGCTTGATTTTCAACCAGTTGGGGTACGTGCCTAAACCCGGAGTAAAGATGGAGCTTCCCCCGTTGCACGTAGAAATACGGCAGAGTAGCAGAAGGCGGATCTTGGAATTGTTCCTCGAAAAGGTTGAGTCAGTTCAGGCGGAACAATGAACTGGGTATTGATCATTCTTTGCTTGCTTTTCTCTTTCTTGTTTTCCGGCACCGAAGCAGGGAT
>JAFAXJ010000429.1 GCA_019241095.1 Verrucomicrobiota bacterium
TCGGCGTGTCGGTCATCGGGTGACAACGTTTCGACATGAACCGTTTCGAAGTCGATCAGACGCACCCGTTGGGTTCTTTCGTCGACGATCACGTTGCCGAAGTTGGGATCTCCGTGCGACCAGGGACCCCGGAAGCGCGGCGAAAACAGCCCGTGAACCCGACGGAATTCCAGGCCCGCAGCATAAAACATGCTAACCTCGAGCCTGCCTTCATAGTTCAGGGTGTCTAAGTCAGAACCGGGTAAGCGCTCAAGCCACACGGAACCATCGTCTCCGGAAAACGCCAAGAACTCTTCCCCATTTAGCAGGCGAAAACTGGCGACTTCCTGTTGCCGCCAAACCCGAGAGTCTCCCATCACGGAAACCTGGTTTCCAGCCAACCGAAAGAACAAATTGGCACCAAGGGCCAGCACCCGGCTTCCCCGACGACGACGTTTGACCCACATAAATCTGCCGTCCCGGCGTTTCAGCCGGATCTGGTTAATGTGAACTTTGTCGATCATCGCCCCGGAAAACCGAAAAAAGTGTGCAGCTATTTTATTGGCTTGGAATGTGACCATTAGAACCTTAGGTACGATTCAACTTACCGTAATCTTTGGCGTTACAGGGTTCGTCTGAATACACTCGGAAAGGAGAAGTCAAGCATGTTGGCGGTCCGCTAATTCGTCTGAAAAAGCTCGAATACTCTCCCTGGACCTTCCTAAGTCCATTTCCCAATGTTTCGTTCAAGAGTTTCAACCTTTCTCGCATCTGGTCTTTGGGCAACGACTCGGCACTCATAGTTTTCAACGATTGGTACGTTGTGCTGTTTTTTTGTGACGCTACAGTAAATTTCGCCTCTGAGGCTTTGCGTTTCACTTGGCACCCTACGTGCGTAAGAGTTCGTCGACTCCCATTGTTAGGCCTGCTGGCGCAAGATGCTTCGAAGCAAACCGCGACCTAGATCTTTTGCGTGCCACGGTATTTCCACCAGATTGCCGGCTGTAGTCTTCCAAACCTGGTGACCACCGCCTTCGCGGAGCTTTTCCAATCCCACCAACTCACGAAGCTTTTTTGTCTCCTTTATTGGGAGGGAGACATGGCTTGAACGGTAATCTTGCGGCAATCGGTGAACTGCGAGGGAGTAGATAATTGACCCGGCTCTTGATATTCGAGATGCCATCGAAAAGGTGTGGTGCTTGTACTCCAAATCTCTGAATCCTTAGAAGGTAGATCCGGAAGACACGCACGCTGATTCTTCTCCGGAAACTCAGAGCGTATTTTTGTAAAAACTCAGCGGAACTTATTTCCTTGCTCATACCCTGGTGGATATTCGGCGACGTAGCTAGCCAATGCATGATCTACTTTGGAATTTTTCATCTTGTTCCAAGTCTCAGTAAGTGCGGGTGCATTTGCCAATCCTTCTTCCAAACAATCTGCGGTACCAAAGGTTTGAGTATATACTTTGCTGAATCCCTCCATGTAGAAAGCTTTGCGGTGCGTTAACTCCAATCGCGTCCACGAAAATGGTTCGACAAAAAAACCAATCTTTTTTTAATGCGATGACAACCCTGCTGTCATTGGCGACCCTGCCGATCGCTGTTTTCCTGGCATTCCCCGCGAATGCTCAAACGTCAGATTTACAAAAACCAAGTCATTTTAAAGCCGTTGATCAGCGGAGTGATAGGGCTATGGGCTTTAGCCACAAAATGACATCGCATCATTTTTTGCTTTTTAAGGATGGCGGAGCAATTGAAATAAAAGCAGACGATCCGAATGATTCGGCCAGTAAGGAAGCAATCAAAGATCATTTGATTAAGATTGCCGGGATGTTCTCGCAGGGCGATTTCCAGGTGCCTATGCTGATTCATGCCACAGTACCTCCCGGTGTTGACACTATGAAGCGATTGAAAGGCGAGATCAGTTACATCCCGGAAATCGCTCCAAAGGGCGCGCGGTAAAACAAGCCGCAACCATTCAATCGCTTTTATCGATCTAAATAGGCTATGGCACGCACACGTTGAAAGGCGGAGCCGTTCCGGTCAGCAACAGAGTATCGAGCCGGACCGCGCCGCTCGGCGCGCCGGCGTAGAGGGTCGCACCATTGTTCGTATCGGCAACCGCAGTGGTACAAGTTTTGAAGAAGGAGGCTTAGAATGGGTAGGGGCCAAAGATTTGATGGCCCAGCAGCGCCGCAGGCCCGGAGGCAGCCGCCGTGATCGTACAAGAGCACACAATCTGGTTCTCGCCGCTTGTTTTTAGCTCGAGGTTGTTTCCTTTTGTCGGATCGCTTTGGCCATCTCTAGGTGATGAGCCACG
>JAFAXJ010000521.1 GCA_019241095.1 Verrucomicrobiota bacterium
CTTGATCGATCCATCAGGAACACAGGTTACGAGCCACGGAAAGACATTTTCCTGATTCAAGATTCGCGTGCGCTCAGGAAGCTTATCTGGTTTCGTTTCTCGATCTGGAACCATTGAGGTAAACCATTTGCCCATCTCCGTCAGCTATGTTCAGGGTTAGCCGAGCCCGGGCAGCAGATAGCATCCGCAAAACCAGCCCTAGGAGGTCTCGGCTTAAATTTTGGGTTTCCCGAGGTTCGCACCTGGCAACTTGCCTGCCCAAGGGAAGGGTTTTGCGGATCAACAAGAACTGAAAGGCATAGAAGTTCCGCTGTACAACTCGTTTAAGGATGGAGCTCGAAACTTTCAGAGTAGTTGCGCGGAGCGTCAAATCGTCAAAAAAGGCTTTTAAAGAAGCGCTAATTTCAGCTTGGCGGCTGAACCGAAATCGCTTTGTTCGTCGTATCGCTCCGCCAAAACAAGCGGCAAAGATCGCGCCCCGGGCCAAGACCAATGCGCTTCGGTGGTGACAATTTCGTCATTTCAGAACAGGAGCGCAAACTCTCAAAAACACTGAAACAATAAAAGACAACGCGAATTGAATTACGGCTTGCCATCTGCTAACATCATGGGCTGAAGGTTGCAGAATGAAAAGGTCCTCGTTGCTGGTGAGCTTCATAGGATGTGTGTTCTATGCTTGGTCCTGTAACTGTGTCGCGTCTCCGATCGGATCCCGAGGATTTCGCGTGGGACGCACCGTGAACAAAGCGCAGCAAACGATTGCAAGAGGAGTCGGCCTTCGTCGCGGTAACCGGTTCTTTTCTAGACCGTTCGTGTACCCAGTTTACTGGTTTCCTTATTACTTCCCTGATTACTATTCTCTGTCCGACTCGCCTTCAGATAATGATTACAGTTATACAGAAAGTGCAACGACCCCTTCGCAATCTGCTATCAGAACCGCGAACCCTGGTCCGGTTGTCGTGGTTATCAACCAGGGGCAACCGGCTGTAACGGATAGCTCCATGACCGGAGTTAGCGGTAGCAATTACCGCGCTACCGCTCCAGAAAGCCCACTGGGAGCGGTGACGAACAGTTCAGAAGAAAAAACTACCGTTGTCGATTCTTTCAGACCGGTTTCTCCGATTACCCAAGCCGCTCAGGCATCGTCACCAGTCGCTCAGAATTTTTCACATCCGGGAAACTCTGGTAAGCTGGTTCTGGTAAGCTGGCTTAATGATGGCGGGAGAGACATCATTTATGCCCAGAATACACTTACCAATGAAGTTCAGAAAATTACTTCCGAACCCAATCTTGACAATTTCAGAATTGTCGAAGTACATCCGAACTCTGATCCAAAGGAATTCGAGGTTATAGTAGCTAACGGAAAAGAACTAATCCCGGTCAGGTTTCGTTCCAACTGAGTCTTGCCGCTCAGACCTAAGCTCTAAGTCTGAAGTAAATGGAGCTAGTTCGGCTTGCTTAATGAAAGACGCGGCTTTGCTGATAAACGCTCTCGATTTGAGAGCGTGCCGATTGGAGCAAGGCACCTGCCGCGCTAGGCTGCTCGTAAACAGCAAGGATGTTTCAGAGCGCTCTAATGATAAATTGCCTGACAACTTTGAGCTAAAATGACGTGAGCAAGGATGCAGTTAACCAATCCGTTTTTGAAAGACCTTTGATGCTCGCCGGCAGTCTAGTGCGGCAGAGCCTTGCCCTTATAGTAGGTCCGAAGTTATTCATCGAGTCGGGACGAAAGCATCTTTTGAGCTTTCGAGCTTTAGCGGCCCCGGATTGTGAGTAACTTCGCTGCGAGCGCATCGTCAGGTTACGAATTCTTGCCCTGTCCAGAAGATGATTGCGGGAGAGTTTCGAACTTTGGCGATGAGGCTTGGGTAGCTAACGAATACTCAGATCATGACGAATCGGTAGGTTTTGATTACGTCTCCTCTCGTTGGCGAAGTTCGGGAGGCCGTCATTTGGTCTCGGCGCATCGAGATAGCGTCTGCTATCTCAGGATATTCTCAAGCTGCGCGTTCGTTAACAAAAGACACACTCCTAACCGACGGGCGATCCCTCAAATGCTGAGGTAGTCAGTTGCAATTCTACGCTGTGCTCGCGATGGTCATCTATTAACGGAAGGATTGGTTCGGGCAGTTCTTCTCCATCCAGGAATGTTCGACCGCGAAGCGAACTGTCGGGCAATTTTGAAATCGTGATATGATAGGGCGTTTGTCGATAACGATAATCGATCTTGTACCTTGTCCAGGCTTTCGGGATGCGAGGCCGTATGCGCAGTTGGTCGCCTTCTAAATTGACGCCCAACAGGGTTTCAGTTAGCAACCTGTACATCCATCCGGCTGAACCGGTATACCACGTCCACCCACCTCGGCCGGTATGTGGTGCGACTGCGTAAACGTCTGCAGCGACTACGTATGGTTCAACTTTATAGGCATCAATTTGATTGGCACTGTCTCCGTGGTGGATGGGATTGATGAGTCCAAACAGCTCCCAGGCATGGTCGTGATTTTCCAACAGCGCGAAAGCAATGACAACCCATATCGCCGCATGCGTGTATTGGCCGCCGTTTTCGCGGACACCCGGAACATACCCTTTGATGTAGCCAGGCTCGGGCAATGACTGGTTGAAGGGCGGATCCAGTAATTGAATCAGCTTGCGCTCGGGGCGAATCAGCCGCTCTGTTACCGCTTGCAATGCCAGAAGGGACCGCTGCGGATCGCCGGTATCGCTAATAACTGACCAGCTTTGCGGTAAAGAATCGATCTGACATTCCGGATTGAGGTGAGAGCCGAGCGGGTCACCATTATCGAAGTAGGCGCGACGGTACCATTGGCCGTCCCACCCATTTCGTTCGATATTCGCTTGCAGCTGTCGCGCATGAGTAACGCAACGATCGGCAAACACAAAATCGTCGCGACCTTTGGCTAAATCGGCAAAACGCTTCAATACATCGCAAAGAAAGAAAGCCAGCCAGACACTTTCACCCCTACCTTCCTTTCCTACCAAATTCATACCGTCATTCCAGTCGCCACTTCCCATTAATGGCAAGCCATGCAATCCGAACTTCAGACCGTTATCGATCGCACGAACACAATGTTCGTACAGCGTTCCCGATTCTCTGGAGCGATTCAGCAAATCATAGTAAGACTCTTCATCAGGCTTGAGACTGAGGCCTTCCAAGAATGGGATTTGCTCATCAAGCACACTGGTGTCACCGACACAGGAAACGTAGCGGCACGTTACATAGGGCAACCACAAGTAGTCATCGGAAACGCGGGTCCGCACCCCACGATTCGTAGGGGGATGCCACCAATGCGCCACATCGCCTTCGCGGAATTGATGTGCCGCCGCACGCAGAAGGTGCTCGCGCGTGAGTGCCGGTTCCGCATGCACGAGCGCCATTACGTCTTGCAATTGATCGCGAAACCCGAATGCGCCACCAGATTGGTAAAAACCGGTCCGGCCCCATAAGCGGCAGCTCAAAACCTGGTACAACAACCAGCCATTAGCTAGCACGTTAACCGATGAATCAGGGGTTTCGACTTGCACTACACTTAGTGTTTGTCCCCAGTATTTCCTGACGGCTTCGAGAGCAGTTGCGCCACTACGACCGCGGCGAAAGCGAAAAATCAAATCTTGAACTGTATCGAGGCCACGATTCGCTCCGAGGCGGAATTCGACCAGACGTTCCTGTGCCTCGACTAAATCGAAGGTGGCTTGAATCGCTCCGCAAGGATCCAGTCCGGCGCCTACGTGACCGGAAAGATGCGCCCGTTCCAGAGCGGCTGGATGCGATAAGGTTCCATTCCGGCCTAGAAATTCGTTCCGATCGCCCGTCAGGCTGGAGAACGGGCCGTCAACCTCGACAAAAGTAACCCAATCGGAAAAGTCGGAATTGTAAAAGTTGCGCGCTAGAATCGTTCCGACACCGTGCTCCGCTTCCGTCTGTACGTGAAGGAGATTATTCTGGCGCAAGTCCCCAAGCACCCATTCCCAGTAACCGAAGATGGAAACGCGGCGCGGGCGCCCCGATACATTTCTCAACCTCAGAGACACAATCTTTACCGGCGCGTCAATGGCTACGCAGACCGTCATTTCGGAAACGATGCCGTTCTCAGCGTGTTCGAATACGGAATAGCCGAAACCATGTCGGATAACATAGGGCGTAGCGCCACGCGCAGGCAGAGGAGTTGGCGACCAGAATTCCCCACTCTGTTCATCCCGGATGTAAAAAGCTTCCCCGCTTGCATCCGTTACCGGATCATTACTCCAAGGGGTCAAGCGAAATTCGTGGGAATTCTCTGCCCAGGTGTACGCGCTGCCGCTTTCCGAAATAACCGTTCCGAAATCTTGATTCGCCAAGACATTGACCCAAGGCGCTGGAGTGTGTCTGCCCGGTTCTAAAGTAATCACGTATTCACGGCCATCAGGAGTGAAACCGCCAAGCCCGTTCGAATAGATGAGTGCACGGGAGGTAAGCGGCACGTGCGGATAGCGTTCAGGAGCCTGAGCCGGCACCAGTGCGGGAGCCGGAGAATCTGACGCATCGAGCACCTCCAATAAAGAGGACCGAATTTCTCCTGTCACGATTATGCGCGCGGCTGACTGCAGGAGCAGAAGGTCCGGTCCAGAGACTTCCTCAACGCGTCGGACGAAGATGCCGCCGGCTTTCTCCAGCATTTCCGATTCGCGCCAGAACGCAACAGAGTCGACCACTTGATCGTATCGGGACGAATCACCAGAGACCTCCTCGGTCAGGATCAAAAGATTGACCGCCACCTGACGACTCCTCCAAAAAGCATGCGCGCCGATTACTTGCTTTATCAAATCAGTCTTTTCTGAACCGCCGATACGCAGCAGAAAGATCGGAAAGTCGCCGGAAATGCCGAAACGCCTGAGCTCCACTTGTCCGCTCCGGTTTTGAATCAGCAATCCAGAGGAAGCGCGCTTGGCTGGGTCTGTATAGATCAACGCGCCGGTCAGGCATTGATATACCTCGAGTTCGGCTTGCGTGACATCGACTTGGCTCACAGTGACCCGCTGATGATTCCGGGCGCGATCAAAGCAGTCGTCACCCACACCTGGATCGCGGTACTTCTCAGCGAGCGCCAGGGTGGTTTCCCGGCTTGGCATCACCCCAAACAAAAAATCAACGTTGATCATCTCACCGGGAATAAGGCGGAATGTCCGCCGCAGTGAGGCGATTGGGTCAAGGACTGAACCGGTCGTATTGGAAAGCGGAGAAACCTCCTCCATTGCGACAGGTGCTGCCGGTGTTTGACCTCGTCCAACAAACCTGTTCCGGTCAGTTTCACAGGAAATTTCTCCGGAGGCGCCATGGCCTCCCGCAATCATGTGCAATAGCCAAGCAGTTTTTTCCCCTTCGGAACGAGAACGACGCGTGCAGAGAAGGGCCGGGTTCGTTCGTACGAACTCGGTTTGCACAAACAAGTTGCTGAAAGCCGGATGGGCAGCATCTGCCCCTGGCACAGCCAGAACTACTTCCGCATAGCTCGTCAGCTCAATTGAGCGCGTTATCCGAGAATGATTGATGAGGGTTACGCGCCGCAACTCCACGTCGTCCACCGCCGAAACGCAGACCTGCGTCTGTATTTCAATTTCACAATGTCGTTGGCGAAAAGTAGCTAAATCAGGAAACCTGAAATCAGCCTCGTACTGATCGAACGGTCGTAAGACCGGCTGGTATCCAGCGGACCAGTACTCACCTGTCGCGGTATCGCGCACATAGAAAAAGGTTCCCCAGCAATCACGCGTGGGATCCTCGCGCCAACGCGTTACGGCAAGATCATGCCAGCGACTATAGCCCCCGCCCGCCTGAGTGATTACCACCTGATAACGGCCGTTAGACAAAAGCTGGACTTGCGGCGCGCGCAGACCAGGGCTGTGAAATACGCGTACAGACATGGAATTACGTTCGATGATCGACAGTCCGATCGCTCCTGCGAAGCAAACGCGGCTCGGGTTCGACCGTCGGCCGGAATCCGGCAGATTGAAAAGCTTGGGAGGTTGAGCCGGCGCTATCCATCAGTGCCCAGATCAACCCGGTCCGATAATTCTCGATGGCCAATAAGGCCATGCCAAGGTCGATGCCAATTACATCTGAGCCATACCAGTTGCGATCGATATTGAAGGCGTTAACAAAACCATAACGCCCCCAGAGCAGACTCCCTGGCCGTTCGTGCAGAGCACGGACTGCAGATAAGCCAAGCTCGGGAGTAAATGTAATTGAGCAGATCGCGCCGGTGGGCGACACCGTTCCGTCTTGAGGACCATCCGGCGCCCCATAGGCAACGTATCCGTCCGGGCCGTCGCTCGCATTAAGGCCCCAGAAACCTTTGGCGTATGTCTGTCGATTTCCGGCATTGTCGAGGCAAAATTGTCGGTGGATTTTCATTGCGTTTGTGGACGCAACCCAGTAATCGAAACCGAATCTGTCACGCTGCTGGCGAAAACAGAAATAGCCGGAGGGCATTTGGTGGATGAAAATGGGTCCTGCCTTCAGCGATTCAATCCCCTGATAAACTATTATTGGGCGTTCAAATGCTTCCCATGCAGCAGGGGGCAACGGCTCCATTGGCGCGCCCAGTCCCAGGAGATACATCAAAAGTGCCTCGCTATAATCGGCATAGCTATGCATTATAAAGCCGTTTTCCGGCGTCCAACCATGGGACAAGACTCTTTTCTCAGGTTGTCGACCGTCATTCGTCAGTAGCCACCACCAATCGAGTCGTCGGTACAACGTGTTAGCCGAATCCGCGATATCGCGAGTTGATGGGTCGCGCGCAAAGTATTGCCCGCAAACCAGAGCGCCAGCTAAAAGGAGCGCCGTATCAATGCTCGAATGTTCGCTTTGCCAAGCGCGCTCGCCAGTACGCCTGTCAACGAAGTGAATCATCCATCCACGCCGATTCGGCATAGTAAGTAGGAACCGCATTGTTGTGCGGGCTCGCTCAACTGCTTCGGTCCGTTTCAGCCAACCATGTTCGACTCCGATTGGCAGCGCTGACAGGCCGTAGCCCGTAGTTGATATGGATGCAACTGTATAATCAGTGACACCGAAGTTGTTCGCGCGATCGTTGACAAGGCCTGTATCAGGATGAGCCTGTTCCCAGAAGAAACGGAAAGCGCGGAGCTGCACTTCTTGCAAAAGCCGTTCATCGGCCGCTTGCGCCGTACCGGCCGAAGTTGTGGAGATGTACGTTTTCGTCGGGAGATGCATTAGCTTGCCTTTGTACCGCGAGCACGAGCCCAAGCGGCTTGATAGTGCACAAATCTATCAACCTCTTTTGCAAAAGTGAACTGATGTCTTTAAGCTCTTTGCCTCTGTGTTCCCTTGCGCAACATTATCCGCGTCACAAGAATGTTCATTTAATGGTCCAGCCTCACAGGCACGGTCGCTTTTTGATCAACTTTGAGGCAAAATGAGCATATGGCAACTGAGTCCACCGAAAGGTCCTTAAACGCGCTCTCCGCTGCGTCGCCGCCGGCCCGTACGCACTTTTCCTCGCAACTTTCGGCAATGTTCCGCACTTTAATGGCTTCTCCGGAGCGGGTCCCGATTCTGTTACTCGTTCTGGGCTTGGCCGCCGTGATCAGCGCAACCGCTTTTGGCCAGGTCCGGTTGAATGCCTGGAATCAACCTTTCTATGATGCGCTCGCCCACAAGGATTTCCAAGAGTTCCTTTCTCAGTTACTAGTCTTCAGCGCTATTGCAGGGGGACTGCTGATTCTGAACGTAGCACAAGCTTGGCTCAACCAGACGACCAGGGTCAAGCTACGCGAGGTGCTTGTGCGCGAGCTGTTCAATCAGTGGCTTAAGCCGCGGCGCGCGTTCCGCCTCGTCAATACTGGTGAAATAGGCGCAAATCCGGACCAGCGCATCCAGGAAGACGCGCGACATTTAACCGAGCTGACGACCGACTTGGGGATTGGGCTCCTACAAGCTTCGCTCCTGCTGGGAAGCTTCATCGGCGTGCTCTGGTTTCTTTCAGAAAACGTGACTTTAACACTGGGTGGACGCAGTTTTGGGATCCCTGGCTATATGGTGTGGTGCGCCCTCCTGTACGCAGGCACTGGTTCCTGGCTCAGTTGGCAAATCGGCCGACCGTTGATTCAGCTCAACGCCGAACACTATGCCCGGGAAGCCGATTTCCGTTTTGCCTTGGTGCATATTAACGAGCATATCGATCGCGTGGCACTGTATGGCGGCGAAAACCAGGAAAAGCAGCGCCTCACAGCCAGGCTGGAAGATGTACTGCGCATCATGCGACGTCTCGTCGGTGCCAGCACGAGACTCGCTTGGATCACGACAGGTTACGGTTGGTTTACCCTCGTTGCGCCGATCCTGGTCGCGGCGCCTGGTTATTTCGGCGGGGCGCTTTCTTTTGGGAAACTGATGATGGCCGTTGGGGCTTTTATCCAAGTTCAGCAGGCATTGCGCTGGTTCATTGACAATTTCAGCCTTATCGCCGATTGGCGGGCAACACTTCTACGAATCGCGAGCTTTCGGGAAACCGTAATGACCATGGACCAGCTCGGTTTAACCGAACAGCACATCGAATTGATTCAGGCTCCGCCAGGCGGCAACCTCATTCTCGAGAGCCTGGAAATCGCCATACCCACCGGCTGCACCCACCTGAGCGAAAATCACGTTGAAATCACACCTGGCGAGCGTGTGCTCATTGTTGGCGATCCGGGCACCGGTAAGACCATGCTGTTCAGAGCCATCGCGGGTTTGTGGCCATGGGGTGCAGGTCGTGTTGTGCTTCCGTTGTCGGATGGCGTAGCTTTTGTGCCACGCCAGCCCTACATGCCATTAGGGACCTTGCGCGGAGCGCTCGCTTACCCCGCACCCGAAACTATGTACAAAGATGAAGAACTCGTTTCGGCGCTCCAGATGGTCGGCTTACATAGACTGCTTCCCTCACTTGACCAGGTCGCGCGTTGGGATCGAGAACTCACCGAGGACGAGCAGCAATGCTTAGCCTTCACCCGTTTGTTGCTGCATAAGCCACGCTGGGTGGTGATTGATGAAGCGCTTGATGGGTTGGACGATGATACTCGAAGGCGCATTACCCGTCTTCTTGAAATCGAGATGAAAGCTGCTGCCATCATCAACATCGGAAGGCCCGAGACTAAGAATCCTCTGTTTAGGCGCGTCTTGCACCTGACGATAGACCCCTACGGGCGATGTTTCGTACCAGTGCTTGGCGTCAACCGGCGGACGGAAATCACCGCCGGACATCTTGCT
>JAFAXJ010000589.1 GCA_019241095.1 Verrucomicrobiota bacterium
CAAAAAAAGGCTTCGTAATCGTACTTAAAATTTGTTTCAGCCATTTGATGCAGAAGCGTAAGACGAGCGCGCAATTCCTTTGCTTCTTCCTCACAGGCGCGCCGTGTGGCAAGCAGATCTGCGCAGTGAATTGATACCCATTGAGCAAAGGCCGGCGCCTCTTTAGACTCGTGCCAAAGAATCTGGCCTTCGATTCTTGTAGCAAGCTCATTGACGGCTTTGAGTTCCGCTTCGGCTTTTCGCCGGATCAATAGATTGTCTACAACCAGCAACAGCATTTCACCCACCGTCAAAAGCGAAAGCGGCTCAGTAAATCTCGACCGTTATGCCTTGCGTGACCTGATTTATCACACGTGCCGCATCCCAGTTGGCTAAGCGTATACACCCATGACTGCCAGAGCGACCGATCGTATCAGGGCTATTGGTGCCGTGAATCCCTATGCCTTTTTTGCTCAGACCGATCCAGGCTATACCGACTGGATTCTTTGGACCTGGCGGAATATTGAAAAAGTTTTCGCTCCGGACACCATGATTAAGCATCGCTTCATCCCACCTGAACCAAGGCAAGGTAGCGATCCCGACGATCTTCCAGGTTCCGATTGGGGCTGGCAACCTTTTTGATCCGGGCGTAATCGGATAAGAACTGACAATCTTGTCGCCATCCCAGATGTCCAGCATTCTATAACGCGTATCGATCTTGACGGTCCGTTTTGCCAGGTCCGGTCTCAAGGGTAAGCTCCCAATCTCTCTCAAGGTCTCAACTTGGAAAGGCGGCACGTTTGGCACCCTTAGAACGTCACCGGTTTTTAAGGAATTCATGTTCCGATCTTTGTTTAACTTAGCGACAAAGTTCTCATCCGAATGAAATCGCTCCGCGACAAATTCCGTAATGGACCGGTATAGCATAGCCTTAACCTTCGCCTGTTCCTTTGGTTTAAGCGGGGTGTCTCCTACCTCCGTGAAATCATCAGCCGTCAATGTGTAGGTTGTGTAGATCGGGAAAATGTGTTGCAACTCTCCTTGTAAGGCCTCATCGATCTGTCCGGTCGGCTCTTGTCCATTCGCCTTCTGATACCTTTGCAGCGCCTTCGCGCAGAATTCGCCCCAGCGTCCGTCAATCTTGCCAGGACCGAACGAGCGTTGATCTAAAAAAATTTGCAACCGGGTTATGATCTCGCGTTCGGAGGCAGGCTCGGCGCGAGGCACCGAGGGTTCGCTGGAAGGAGTTGCGTAAGACGCGACCTTTGGCGGAGCAAGTGGGGTCGCTGGAAATCTCGTATCAGGGGCCGGCATCGCACCCACTGAGGTCTCTGGCCTTTCTGCCTGTGTTGGATCAGCGATAAACGGCGTAGGAGCAGGTTCCGATGGCATTTGGGCGAGCGCAATTATGCACAACCCAAAAAATAAACAGCTGAACAATAAGTTCTTAAGGAACATAGGAATTAAGTTGGCGCGAGTATATCACGCACACTTAGGAGGGCAAGACCCTGGCGCGCTATGGTCCTGAAGAGCGATGCTTGATTTCGCGTATACATTACAGGCCAGGCCTCGAATAGGTCATAGCCCTAAGCGAGCGCGTCATTTCAAAACGCCTTTGGGAGCTAGTCAGTGATCTCCGCGAATTTCAACGTTCTTGAATCTCACACTGAAGCGGAACACTTTTTTGTCGTGGCAGAAAATCTCCCCCGTTTGAAGATTAACTCGCAGTGGTACAAGGACGCGAGTCACGTCTATCGTCGCGTGGAAACCACGTTCTGAGAAGATGTCTATAGCCATGGCCAAGGCAATCGGATCCTCGAAAAGCAAGTCTTCAGAGTTAATATTAGCGGTGCCTGAGAGGGCGTAACGCATCACAATGGGCATCATGCGCTGCTCGATAAATTCGATGACACGGTCAAAGGTCTTAGGGTGCTCCAGTTCGTAGCCATCAAGCCGGCGAACGAGTTCCTGGCGAGCATGTCGCACAATCTCGCTGGCCAAGGGCAGACGGCGCAACCTATCGAACGTGCGCGGTTCCAGCTCCAGCGAACTCTGGTATTCCAGCTCACGGACGATGTTGGCCTGCACGGCCGGAATCGGCAGCTGGGCATTGATGAAATGGTAGTGAAAAATCTGTTTGAGAGAGACCAGCGCGTCGTATGTCTTCTCTTTGAAAACCCGGTAGCGATTTCGTGCTAATTCCTCACTGTAATCAGTGGCTCTTTCCTCCCAGGGCTCACCCAGACCGGACTGCTTAACCTCCTCGTTATGAGCAGCAACCAAGCGGCCGCGCTTCAATTGGCGGGCCACGCTCTCGGCCTCGTCCACAAAAAGAACCATAATGTGAAAGATGGGCTGTTTGAAGTATACCCCTTCAGGTTTGCCCAAAAACTCCCGCCGCAACGCAAGCATCTCATCGAAAAGTAATTTCAGGCATTCAACTTGAACCTTGGTGCGTGGAAAACCGTCGAGCAGTGCACCATTTTGTTGCTCCGGTTCCAAAAGCTTACGGAAAAGAATGCCGACGACTTCCCGGTCGCCAACCATGCCGCCGCGGGCCTTAATTGCGCGCGCTTCCTCAGTGTTGAGCAACTGAGAAACGACAATGGGCAGCGAATCGATTCCGCGCACCTTCCGAATAAAATCTGAATTTGTTCCCTTACCCGCCCCCGGCGCTCCGCCAAGCAGGATTAACTCTTTAGGAAAACGCAAATGACTGCGCCCGTATTCCTGCTCCAATTCTCGCCAGACAGTGCCAAAGATGAGTTGGGCGTCCTTAATCTCCAGATCAAGCGGGGCGGGCTTGTCAGACACAGGTAGAACTTTGGATTTCATGAGCAAGATATTCGACATCTGGAGCCTGAGGCATAACACATAAAACGAGACTGCCCTAATTCTTCAAGAACGCCATTGCGCGATTCTGATATGTCATATCCGCATTAGGAATGCGAGGCGTTTGAACATTTCACAGAAACGGTTCGGCGAAGTTGATCCAGATCCTGACGTCGTCTGACGGGCGTTTATGGTGTGATTTTCACTTAACGATAATACATGGCCAAATAGCCGGACATCACGGAGGCTTCATCCGCTCGCGCCCGGCTTGGAAGGAGCAAGAATGAAAGAGAAACGATTCGATTACTGGCGTGAGTTCTAGCCTGGGAAAAGGCTGGCCGAAGGGGCACTTGCTGTTGCCCGCTGGTCTGGCTGGTTTCGCTCGTCCAATTCTGGTGGTACTAACTCAGGTGATAGACGCTTCAAAGATGCTTTGAATCGTTGAATCCAGCACAGCATTAAACTCCGCATCAGATTGCTGGACCGACAATCCTTCTACCAGCGCTCGCGAGAAGCTCGCCACCACGCCATGATTTCTACGGAGACGTTCGTCACCTTCTTGCAGCGAGTACCCCCCGGACAGAGCAACCACTTTCAGAACGTTCGGATGTCTGATGCATTCAGCGTATAAATCGTCTTCTTCCGGCAACGTGATCTTCAGCATAACCGGTTGACCGGCCGGCAGTTTGTTAACTTCTTCAAGGAGAGCCGCTTTAAGCAACGTCTCGGCGCTAGCCTTTTCCGGACAGTGTATATTCACTTCTGGCTCAACGATTGGCATAAGCCCCGCAGCGATGATCTGCGCCGCCACCTCAAACTGCTGGCTGACAACTGCCTTGATGCCGGCGGGATTGGCTTGGTTGATGAAGGAGCGCATTTTGGTTCCGAAGATGCGCTTCGCGACGGCCTTGTTGAGCAAGGCGTCCAGTTCGGGTATTTGCTTCATCAAATGCACACCGTCCTTCTCATCGGAAAGCCCCTTGTCCACTTTCAGGAAAGGCACAACGCGTTTGACGTTCCAAAGGTAGTCTGCGGTTGGCAGTCCCTCGATGTCCCTATCCATTGTCCCCTCGAACAGGATCGCGGCGAAAACCCGGTCGCCATTAAAGCTGGGACTGGTAATGAGGCGTGCGCGCATCTCATGAACGAGTGCAAACATCTCATCTTCGTTGGACCACGAGCCTTCCTTAATACCGTAGGCACGCAGCGCCTTGGGCGTGCTGCCACCACTTTGGTCCAGTGCGGCAATAAAGCCGGGCTGCGTTTTGATTTTTCGCTGCTGTTGTTCCTTCAGGGTAGGCTTGTTCATAGAGCGTCTCTCATTTTCGGTAACCCCGGATCCGGGAGCAAAGGGAAACTTCGATAGTAACCAGAATCCATCATGATGGAAGAGTCAACTCTCTCGACTGGACAAAAAGTGGCAAATTATTTGGCATTAAAGAGCTTGCTGCAACTTGCGCCACCGATCTATTACCTCACGCATTTGACTGATTCCCAATAACATTCGCGGCCCAGGCTGAAGGATCTGGTCCGAACTAAGCGTATGTATGTCCCCCGCGCGAACCGCCGAAAGCTTGTGCCAGCCATCCCGGTTCGCGATCAGGTCCGTGTTGACAGGTTTGCCACACCAACTCGCGAAAATAATCTGGGGATCGGCGGCCCGGACAGCAGCAGATTCGATTCGCCGATCCTTTGAAGCTCTCGCGTTTGGTCGCGCAAAAATGTCTATACCGCCAACCAATGCAATGGCTTCACTTACCCAGCCGATGCCTGAGATCAGCGGGTCATCCCACTCTTCAAAGTAGACACGCGGACGCGGATAATCGTCACAACGTAGCGAATCCAACTTGCGCTCGAAATCATTGACGAGTGCTTCCGCTTCTCTTGC
Source organism: Verrucomicrobiota bacterium (assembly GCA_019241095.1). Lineage (GTDB taxonomy): Bacteria > Verrucomicrobiota > Verrucomicrobiia > Chthoniobacterales > JAFAMB01 > JAFAXJ01. Next base: position 4,700 of record JAFAXJ010000589.1, read on the forward strand.
GAAACCGACCACCCGTCCAATGAGTAAGATTGCTTCTACAATTCCGCGAAGTGAACGTTGGTTCGTTGCCAACACAGTGCAATGATTGTGAATCAGATCGGCAGAAATTTCCGCCTGCACGTCCGAGAATGTGATGACTAAGTCTGGCGCAAGTTCCAACAATTTATCACGGTCAATCGTCGAAAAGCCGCCAACGACACGACGGAACTGGCGTAGTTCCGTTGGCGCAAAAGAACTGACCGCTACTACTCGGCTGCCTGCTCCCAATCTCAAGCAGATATCGGCGGACTCGGCGCTCAGACAAACGATGCGTTCCGGAAACATAGAACCCTCACTATCCGCCAGTTTAAGCTGGCACTTGCCGCCAATGCGGCAGGTCCACCTCCACCGGTTCAACCGTCTTTCGCTGGCACAGCCCAGCCATTCTCTTTTTACTCGATCAGTCCCACCTTCTAAGCGAGTTCGCGAGGCGCTTCCATGCCGCGCCCATTAACGAGTTCGCTATCGGCACTATTGTCTTTGGATCGCCGGTCCAGGGTCTCAGCAGCAAGGAGTTTTCAAACCGCTGCCAACAAAATCACATTTCGTGACTTCGAGGATGTACGCTCACCGGATTTGTGCTACGACACCCAGCTCTGGCGCTATCGTTCAGCGAATGTCGGCAAATTGATCTCCTCCCGACGGTCGAGCAAAATGGCGACTCTCTCAATCAGGCTTCGTTCACCTCGCTGGATGGCCTCGCCCAAGCCGGAGTTGCCGATGATCGCGCAATAATACTGCCCGCAAAGCTGTCGAAACTCTTCGTCATTCCATGGCCCATTGTAACCAATCACATTTCCTACCTTCAACGGCTGGCTCTGAAAATCAGTGCCGTTTGGCTGACGCACTTCAGCACTAAGGTCCTTTAGGCGTTGATCGCCAATTGTAAGGTCAAATTCTATGAGCGAGTCAATTTGGCTTTCATCCTGTTCGAAAGTAGAAGGATTTTTCAAATTGATCCTGATACACTTAAATTCGATCGTTCCGGTAAGCATTTCACGGTGGGTTCTGGTTGGCTCTGGTACAGGCATTGTCAACTTAGTTGCCGCCGCACTAACCTGCTAGCGTTTGGCGTGCAAAATGGAGACACCATTTAAAGCTCGTCGCCAGGGCAGAGCTTTTAAAAAAATAGGGTCAACAACAATAACGATTGATTCAAGTGGAAAATCGTTCGGGAGTCGAAACTCCATAACTACCTGAAATGTTGATGTATGGCTATATCAAATAATCTTTAATGTGCTTACATGGTGACGTAATTGTTTTAAGACATAGCGGCAGGAATCGCGTTATTCTCAAGCATATAGATCCAGGGACAGAGATTTAAAATTTGGCATTTGCGAAATCCGTGGCATTTTCGGGGCTCGCCGAGCGCGGCCTTAGCAGCCCGAAAGCACCCGTAGCTCAATTGGATAGAGCATCTGACTTCGGATCAGAAGGTTGGGAGTTCGAGCCTCTCCGGGTGCGCGACTCAGGCTGAATGACTTACGTAAGCTATTTGATTCGGATGAAATTTCACTTCTGCGGTTTTTTTCTCACCGTGATAGTCCAAAGTACGCCATCCTGGAGCCCTTATGGCCGGCGAACCTCTGCTGATGCAATCCGAACCATTTCCTAGACACATATGCCGTTTTTTTCTGATGCTAGATCGAGGCGTCGGGTTTTGGCTGTTCCGCGGCTCTGCTCAATGATGCGCCGGTATTATCGATGTTTCCTACCATGGGTAGAGTTCAGCTTTGCTCTTCATTTCCAGGCTTGATCACTTTGCGTGATATTCACTTCAGACGGTACTGCTGCTATCGAAGCGGGAGTCGCTTTTCGTCATTCTAACTATTCCCGTTGCCTGTTGGCTCGTCTCCACACTTGGCCAAACTGAAAATTGGGCTGCATACAACAGCAAGCAGAACGACTCAATCCGAAAGTAACCAGCGGAGATGTATGCCATGGTCTCACGCGACGGGAGACTCAGCGGATTTTTGGAAGAGCAGTACAAAGTGGAATTATCTACTGATCTGATCAGCACGGTCACCGACTTGGTTGCTAGAAGACATCCTGGAGTGGCAGAATCGGCAACAAGGATGTCTTAGGGCTTGGACAAAGCAAAGCGAAGGAGCCAGGTTCTGGCTAGCAGTCATCAACGAGCACAAAAACCGTGGCCTGAGGATATTCTTATCGCCGTTGTCGATGGGGCTGAAGGGTTTCCCGAAGCCATCACAGCACGTATTTGCTAATGCAGAGATCCAGACCTGCATCGTGCAGTTGATGCGCAATTCTCTGAGCTACTGCAATTTGGAAACAACGCAAGGCGGTAGCTCAGGAGCTGAATCATCTCTATGAAGCCGAAACCGTGGAGCTAGCAGCTCAAAGGCTGGAGGATTTTCCCAACGGCCCTAGGGTAAAAAACTGCCGCAATTGTGCAAAGCTGGCGTCGGGTGTGGGAGCAGGTGACACCTTTTTGACTACCCAAAGGAGATACGCAAAATCATTTACACAACCAACGCGATCGAGAGCTTACACATGCAAATCCGCAAAGTGCTCAAAATCCGAGGGCATTTCCCTGTGACGAAACTCATTTATTGGTGCTACGAAATGGGAAATCCCTTCGATAAGCGCTGGCAGCTAGCCAGTTTGCGATCAAATTTGGCGAAAGGTTTAACGGAATCGCCACGGCCTAAAGCCTTGAGCAAGTCGAGAGTTGCTTCCAACGTTTTGAATAACCCCAACCGTGTTATTCACAACCGACCCGGCTAAACCCGACCGCTTGTTGGAGGCGGTCTCGCCGGCTCCAGTTGACGGCGTTAGAACAACTCTCTAAATGTTAGAAGCAAAGCAAGAATCGACCCGCACACAACAAAGCGGACACTACCGATTAAATTGATCACGCGAAATTGTAGATCATGACTCCAGCCTTCCTGTTTGCCACCGGCGTCGAGAACAGCAACCCGACGATTCACAACGGCCGCGTGCGCGTCGACGAGATGGCGAAGTGCGGCCACTATACCCGCTGGAGCGAAGATTTCGACTGCGTGCAACAACTCGGGCTCGGGTTCCTGCGCTATGGCCCGCCGCTGTACCGCACCCACGTTGGCCCGGACCGCTACGACTGGGCGTTTGCCGATGAAACTTTCACCGAGCTCTATCGCCGCGGCATTACGCCGATCGTGGACCTCTGCCATTTCGGCGTGCCGGACTGGATCGGGGACTTCCAGAACCCCGACTTCCCGGCCTCGTTCGCGGAGTACGCAGGCGCATTTGCCTCGCGCTTTCCCTGGGTGCAGCTCTACACGCCCGTCAAC
>JAFAXJ010000650.1 GCA_019241095.1 Verrucomicrobiota bacterium
TAATCGGAAATCTCTCATGATTAATCGCTGCCTTAAGCAGCGCACCAAAGCCTTGCCCTCAAATTGACAAACCCTGCTACCCCCACCTGCTGAACCCGCTCGACCGCTCAACGAAGCTGACAGGTTGTTAGCAGTAAACTGAGTTACGGGACTGAACGAGCGATTTGCGTGCTGAGCTTTGCTACTAACGCACTTAGCCTTGCCACGAGATCGGGGTAATCTCCGGGTTTCCATCCTGAATCACGCAATTCGATGCCTCTGCGCGTGATCGGAACTGAGCTTTCGGAGTCCGACACCGACCAGCGGCAGGATAAGATGACATCTCCATTATCATCTCCTTCGAAGCGATCCAGTCTAATCTCAATGTCATACCCGACCTGTGGGGGAGGAGATCCCGGGGCAAACGCGTAAGCTCGAAATCCGTGATTACGGCTCAGATTGTCCGCTACCGCTCTAGGCAGGCCACGATCAAGCGGCTCAGCCCATAACGCTGTTCTCGGGTAGACGATTTCGTTTGTGCCTTTTCGTACAGCAAGACTGTCTGGCTTAAGATAAGGAGCGAGATCGGCCGGGTGGATGAATACCGATGTTCCACGGCCCCAGCGGACGTCGCCCGTAGAAGCGGATGTTAGAACGAAGAAAGCCGGCAAACTCTCTTTTGCCGCACAAGCCGCGAAGCTTAATGATATAAAAGCTAAATAAATGCTCCTTTTTAGATTACGCCGTCTCAAGGTTGTTCCTGCTTGGAAGGTTTCCGGCCGAAAATCAGCGAGTTCGGATGCCGCTGAAGAAACTCCGATAACCGTTCAATGGAGGCGGCGGCTGAACTGATCTGAGACAAAGAGCTGTCTAGCTGATACCGAAGTCCGGAAGAAGGTTTTAGAATCTGATTCAGTTGAGTGGTCGCCTTTTCCAAAGAGCCCATGGTTTTCTTTGCTTCTGCCAAAGTTGGGTTCAGGTTTTTGGTCAATGGATCAATCTCGTTGGTGATCTTCTTCAAGGTTGTATTGAGCTGATCAAAAGATTGGTGAACTGCGGTCAGAGTATCTTTGACCTGACCCCCACTAAAAAGGTCCTTAAGTGCATTCGAGGTCTCGGTAAGGGAGCTTCCCAGTTCTTTCAAATTGAGCTCGTCTATGCCTTCACGCGCGCTGACTATGAGTGATTGAACATCTTTGGCGAGCGTGAGAAAATCGATATTGCCCAGGTTGCCAATCGCTTTCGTCAGGTTCCCTAAAATCGCATCAATATCTGAAGGTTGCGCCGGAATCTGAAGCGCTCTCTCCCCGTGATCTTGAACCAGGTGAGGCGGTCCAGCATTCGGATAATAATCTAGCCCGACAAATAGCTGACCACTGATTAAACTCTCAAAGTCGAGCTTGGCTCGCAGACCTCGTTCCAATCGAGCTTTGTGTTGCGCCGGATCGAACAAATTCCATTCGGCATCGGTCCCCTGAACAACAAGGTTCGAGTCTACCTGGTAATAGACTTTGATATAAACCTGCTTACTATCAGCTAAGTAGTTGATCAGAACCGAAGTGACTTTCCCAATCGTGACACCCTTAAATTTGACGTTCGATCCTACACTAAGTCCACTGACTGATTGTCCGAAAAAGGTGACGTAAGTTGCCTTTTTCGTAAACAAGTCCGCTGAGCCAAAAAAGATAATCACGCCAACGGCAATGAGAATGGCGCCTAAAACAAAAGCGCCGATCAAAGTAGGATTTGCTTTCTGGCTCATCGAAAGTCGCAAACGTTCATCAATTCTGTTTAATTCTTCGGTTTTTCTTCTCCTCGAGCAAGAAAGGTTCGTACCTTTTCGGGCCCGTTTTGAATCAAATCTTTCGGATTCCCTTGAGCGATCACGGTTTTAGTCTCGGCGTCCAGAAAAATCGAATTGTCCGCGATTGTGAAAATTGAAGCTAGTTCATGAGTAACCACTACCACAGTCGTCCCGAGACTGTCGCGGATGCGAAGAATCAGATCATCCAGCCGGCGTGAAGTAAGCGGATCCAGACCGGCAGAAGGCTCATCAAAAAAAAGGATTGCCGGATCCAAAGCAATGGCCCGCGCCAGACCAGCCCGTTTTTTCATGCCGCCACTGATCTCCGACGGATAAAAATCCTCGAATCCTTTCAACCCGACCAAAGCCAGCTTCAAAGAAGCGATCTCAGAAATCTCTTGATGAGATAATTTTGTGTACTGTTCGAGAGGCAAAGCGATGTTTTCGGCTAGAGTCATGTCGCTCCAGAGCGCTCCGCCTTGGTACAGCACCCCGAAACTTCTCTGTATTTCTTCTTTCTCGGTTTCGCTTGCCCTAGGAAAACTTTTGCCAAAAAACAGGATATCCCCTTTTGTGACCTCTCTAAGACCGATCAAGTATTTTAGTAACGTGCTCTTCCCACACCCGCTTCCTCCCATAATGATCAGGATCTCGCTTTTTTCGACTTTGAAATTGATGTCGCGCATAACGACGTAAGATCCATAAGCCATCTCTAGATGCTGTACTTCTACGGCCGGAACTTGCTGATCAACCCCTTTTGACAGCGGCTTTTCAACAGCCATCTCAGATGTCGCAACCATCACAAACGCGCCATGTTTTGAATTACGTCGGCTATCGCATCGGTCGCCACAATCCACGTAATGGCCAAGACTACCGCCGAGGTCGCAGCATTGCCAACAGCTGCGGCATTATTTTCTGAGTTGATGCCTCTTTGGCAACCGGTGATTGCTACTATGCAACCAAATACTGCTCCCTTGATGAGCCCGGTTATTATATCAGGCATTGCCATAGACCCAACGGTTTGGTTCCAGTATTGGATCCAAGAAACTTTCACCACAGAAATTCCCACTACCATCCCGCCAAGGGTTCCAATTGCATCCGAGTACAACACAAGCAGAGGCATCATCAAGCACAGCGCCAGCATGCGCGGAGTGACCAGAAAATCGATTGGAGAGATCGCAAGGGTTTCCAAAGCATCGATCTCTTCCGAAACTTTCATACTGCCAATCTGGGCGGCAAATGCTGCCCCCGTACGGCCGGCCATGATGACTCCGGTCATAATTGCGCCCATTTCGCGCGCCATCGCAACAGCGACAAGATTTGCAACATAGATTCCGGCGCCGAACTGGCGCAACTGAATCGCGCCAACAAAAGCAAGAATGAGTCCGGTCAAAAAGCTGATTAAACCAACAATAGGAAGCGCACGCGCGCTGGATTCTTCCATGGTCAGCCAAAACAATCGCCAATCGAAGGTGGCCTTTCCTTTTAGCATGCGCCCAAGACTCAGGACGACCTGCCCCCCAAAATTGAGCGCGGTCTCGCCCCCTTTGACTGCTTGGAGGGTGAAGGTTCCGAGCTGCGCAAGTAACGAGAGTTTTCGACTATCTTTTCGTCCGGTTTGCCGTTCAGGAACTTCTTCCGAGAGTGCAATGAGGTCATTAACCCCGGTAGGCAATGCATCCCGTCGAACTTCAATGTGACGTTTTTCCGACCATTCTTCTACCCGGGAAACCAAAAGAAGTAAGCTGCTATCCCAAGAACGTAATTTTGATGTGTCAAACTCAACTACTCGAACTTGACCATCGTTTTCCATTTCCGAAAGAACCTTATCAATCTGTTTGCCTTGTGCGTGGTGAATGTTCCACTCTCCTTCCAGCATCAGGCAGAAACGGTCCTCTTTTCGAGCCAGACTGACCGTGGTCGGCGCATCTTCATTCTCAAGGCCGTTATTTTCGATCATCAAAACCAATCACCAAAGGCGTTAGAAACACTTCTGCCGACCCGGTCCGCTCCGAGGAGCATATCGCTACTTGCTTCCGGGACTACAAGAGCCATAAACGCCTGCAATCTAGAAAGCACCATTAGACACGCAACTCAAGGGTTTGCTTGATCCTAGGCAGAAAACAGTGTGTCCTCTCCAGAAGATGAGGGTTCTTTCGTTCTTGGGAAGGCTTGTCTATCACCGGCAAAGGCGAGCAGTCGCGCTTACCTGATGAACATTTCGCAACCAACTGAGGCCGATGGACTCCAGTATTCTATTATCGTTCCGGTCTTTAACGAGGAAGAGGTAATCGGTCGTCTGCTAGCAGAATTGCGAAAGGTCTTAGATCATTGGAGGCCGAGCTATGAACTATGGGTAGTTGACGATGGCAGCTCGGATCGGACTGGCCGCATTGTGAAAGAATTCTTTACGGAGTGGCCGGAAGCTAACCTAGCTCAGCTTTCTCGAAATTCCGGGCAGGCAGCCGCCCTTTTCCATGGTATGAAGCTCGCCCGCGGCGCCAAGATCATTCTTATGGACGGAGACGGTCAAAACGATCCAGGCGACATTCCAAGACTTGTTTCATTTCTGGACGACTGTGACATGATTGTCGGCATACGAGTGAAAAGACGCGACTCACTCCTTCGACTACTGATGTCGCGCCTGGCTAATTCTGTCAGACGCCGACTTTTAAAAGACGGAGTTTCCGATACTGGCTGCGGGCTGAAAGCATTTCATCGCCACGTTGTTGCCGCCTTTATCCCCATCCAGACGCTTTATAGCTTTATGCCGGCTTTAGCGAGCAGCGCAGGTTTTAGCATTCGAGAGATGCCGGTTCATCATCGGCCCCGGCTGGGGGGCAAATCGAAGTACGGTCTCCGGAAGTTCCTCTGGCGACCTTTTTTAGATCTGCTAGGCGTTTGGTGGTTTGGTTGTAGAAGATGCCCGATTGAGCCCGTACAGCGGTCGAACCGTTAATAGCGAAGGGCCTTTTGACGCCATGTGCGAGGTGGAGACCTGAGCCAACCGCACCGGAGATTTCGAGCTAGTTCTGCGTTCTGAAAAATCTCCTGCTATTACCATGAGGGCGGAGTCTTGCTCTCCAGTTGCAACTTTTCCGCCATCTCACCGTTGAACCCGCTCCCTAGGCTCAACGAAGATGACAAGCTATTAATTGTCAGCTGCATTAGCTTTTCTCGACCAGCTTTTCTTCCTCTTCTTCTTCACGTTCCGGCCGAGTAACCATTCTGGTATTGGCATCGTAGTCCATCAATCCGGCATAACGGCCCCAGGCTATCATTGTCTGAAGGATCTTCTCTGGGTTCTCATAGGGAAGAGCCGAAGAAATATCCTTGAGAACTGTATCCTCTTCGATCTCATCCTGGACCTCAAGGTAGGCCAGAATAATGTGGAATAGCCTGAGCTTCTTGATCTGCTCGGCGAAAATCTCTGTCTGAGTTTCGCTGTCAGCAGCGATGAACTTCTTGCCCAATTCAGTGAAGCGCACCTCGTCTTTGGGCGTGTCAACAAATTCCAGTATTTCTGCAGCTTTCACTAACGATATGGTCTCGCCGAAGTCTTTCCCGATTTCGTTTGAGATATCGTAAATATTGTCGAGCTCCTGGTCATCCTTAATCAAGCTGAGCAAACCCAGAATTTGACTCACCGGCACCGTAGGAATGGATTCAAGTCTGCTGCGAGCTCGCGAAGTCGCGCGCCCAGAGACCGGCGCCTGTTCAGGTGGGTGGTCAGGCAACGCCTGCATGGTGATCGTTTCATGAATGATGTTGACCAATCTTTCAAATTCGGGATCAGTTGAATTGCGCGGATAAGGCAGGCTGTTTTCAAGTACCAGACCCAAGCGGCCTGGATGGGGAAACAAAACGCAAATGCGTGTAGCCATTTCTACGGCCTCGTAAATGTTGTGCGTGACCATGAAGATGCTCTTAAGAGAGGTCGCTTGACCCTGCCATAACGAAACCATCTCCTGCCGCAGGTTTTCAGCGGTCAAAACATCTAGCGCGCTAAAAGCTTCATCTAGACAAAGTATCTTAGGTTCGGCAACCAGCGCTCGCGCAATTCCAACTCTTTGACGCATGCCGCCCGAGATTTCGCGTGGATAGGCGTCGTGATAATTATCTAATCCGATCAGGTCGATAGCTTTTCCAACTGCTCCTTTTTTTTCCGCAGCCGTGAACGATTTCGAAAGTAGACCGACCGCCACATTCTGTTCGACAGTCAGCCAAGGATAAAGTGCGAAGGTTTGAAATACAATGGACGCATAAGGATTGATACCTTCCAGCAATTTACCGTAAGCCAGAACGCGGCCGCCGGTTGGTTTAGTCAATCCCGTAAGGCACCGCAACAACGTCGATTTACCTGAACCAGATTGGCCCAAAAGCGCTAACAACTCTCCTTCATGAACTGCCAAATTGATTCGATCGAGAACCTTTAGTTCTCGCCCGCCGGCAACAGTAAAGCTTTTAGTGATATCGCAGAGCTCAGCAACTACCGGACGATCTATTACGGCAAAGCCGTCGGAAGCTGGTTTTAGCAAAGTAGGCATTTTCTCTAATCCAGGTGGAACCTTCTTTCAGCGTAGTCATAAAGCCTGCGCCAGACTAGCTTATTAGTAAGCAGAACAAAAACGCACATCACCGCCGTGCTACAGATGATCAAAGCGGTATCGCCTTGGCTGCTCGCGTTCGCAATAAAGGCACCTAGTCCTTGAGCTTCAAGCCTTTTGTCACCCCACGTTGCGACTTCCGCCACGATGCTCGCGTTCCAAGCGCCCCCCGCTGCAGTACAAGCACCAGTTACCCAAAACGGGAAGATCGAGGGCAAAATCAAGGTTCGCCAAAGCGGCCATCCGCTCAATCCGTAGGTGCGAGCCGCTTCTTTCAGGTCGTTTGGTATAGCCATCGCGCCGGCTATCACATTAAAAAGGATGTACCATTGTGTCCCCATCGCGATAAGGAAAATGCTGCCCCAATTGATGGAAATGTGCAGGGCTACGAATAAACCAACCACGAACGGAAATGTCATATTGGTCGGGAAAGAAGCGGCAACCTGAGCAATAGGCTGCGCCAACCGCGCCACTTCCGGTTTCGATCCGATCCAGAACCCAATCGGCGTCCAAATCAACGTTGCGGCGGCAGTCATGATGACGACGCGGCCCATAGTGAGAAAACCCAGCCAGCAAATATTAAGAAACAGAGGCCAGCTAACGCTGTTAGTCACGGCCACTATTGCCGCGGTCAGTCCCACCATTACCTCATACAGCAGGAACAAGCCTATCAGAGCGCCCGCGACTCGAAAGATCCACATCCATATCTTTCGGCGCGATTGGAACCCCAGAACGGGTCCGATTCGAGAGCGCCGTCGAAACACAACAATATAATCCGCGATCGGGTCGACGATTGTTTCTCGTATCCAATCAAAGATGTAAGCTCGGCGAATGAAATCGTAGAGCCATGAAGTTGGCGGCTGGCCAGCTTCGCTCAGCTCCATTTTGAAAAGATCAGCCCAGGCAAGCAGTGGACGCCAGATCAGCTGATCCGAGGCAATAATGATAGCCAGCATAGCAACAATCGCCCAAATGGCTGCCGTGTTATTGCCTGTTTCCACGGCAGTCGCCATATATGAGCCCAGACCCGGCAATTTTACATTTTTGTTGAATCTTGTAAGAGCTTCAGATTGAGCTACAAAAAACCACCCGCCGCCAAAAGACATCATCGAATTCCAAATCAGGCTGTGCATCGACGCGGGCACTTCCAGCTTTCCAAAACGTTGCCAGGCGTTCAGTCTGAAATTGGTTGCAGCTTCTCGCAGGTCGCCCGGTACCGTAACCAGAGAATGGTAGAAGCCAAAAGCCATGTTCCAGACCTGCCCGGTGAAGATCGCGAAAATGCTGGCGCATTCCACGCCCAGTAAGCTGCCAGGAAAGAGAGCGACAAAACCGGTCACCGTGATCGTCAGAAAACTTAAAACCGGAACTGATTGCAGTATATCGAGTGCCGGCAGTATGATCGAGCGAGCGATGCGGTTTTTAGCGGCGGCATAACCAACAGAGAAAGTGAAAATCAGCGAGAAACCGAAGGCAATCCACATTCGCAGGAGCGTCCGAGCTGCATAGTAAGGAATGTTGCGAACGTCAGTCGAAATTTCAGGTGATCGGCTGACATCAAATTGCACCGTCATTCCGGATCCAAAGTGAAAAATGCTCCAACACAACCCGAACACAACGGCCAAAACGACCGCATCCACCCATGTAAAGGTGCGCTTCACCTCAGGGACACCGAGCTGTGTGGCTGTGGATTTCATGATGCGGGAATAATTCAGAGACCGATATCAACGACAAGCTCACTAGGCCAGGCATTTACCATTAGGAGAAATACCCATGGCATTCCATAGATCCCATAAGATTCATTTTGAAACTCCGATTTCATCCGATTCCCCGGGTGCTGACCAGCGCACTTTAGCGTTTGCCAGACCTCACCGACAGGAGCTTCGAAATATCGCTCAAAATTAACCATTGCGTTTCTATCCTTGCGAATCTAATAAAGACCGTTTAAGCGAGTGAGCTCTTTACGAAACTTGCAACGCGTGTGGTTGTTGTTGATGTATGCCTTAACCAGCTGACTTCTCCACACCAGCCTAACCAACGATATATGTCCAAGGAGTTTTTGAGCGCCCAGCGGGCGCATATAACGGCGTTAACCCCTAATCAAGTTCTTGAATCCGGTCGCTCCGCTGATAGTATGCGGCGCTTACTCTAGATATGCGTTTTCCTTTGGCGCTGACTTTAAAAATCGCCCGCCACATCGTGCGACATAAACTGCAGGGTACAAAAAAATTTGCGACGGTTTTGCAGCTCGAGCCTTTGCACACCTGCAATCTTACCTGCACAGGATGTGGAAGAATCCGTGAGTACTCCACCTCGATGAAAGATGTCATGGCCTTGGAAGAGTGTCTCCAAGCCGCGGAGGAGTGCGACGCCCCCATGATTTCGATTTGTGGCGGCGAACCGCTGATCTATCCGCAAATTGAAGCGCTCGTGGACGGATTGCACAAACAGGGTCGATTAGTTTACATCTGCACTAACGGCCTATGGATGCGGCGCAAAATGCGGGATTTCCTGGCCTCGGCTCATTCCAAAGAACCGGATCAGATCCTCCCAAAATTAGCTCGTCTCGGTGCCGAAAAGCTTCTAACCCCGAGCGAGATTGAACAAATCAAAAAGGGCCCCAAAGACAAGACTAAACCAGTCATTGCCCCTTCTCTTTGGACCTACTGGAACGTTCACCTCGACGGATTGGAAAAAACCCATGACATAATCGTCGAACGAGAAGGCGTTTTCCGTGAATGTATCGCTGCGATCCGGATGGCGAAAATATTGGGTTTCCAGGTTGCAACCAATACGACGGTGTATCGCGAAACGGAAATGCCCGAGGTTGAAAACCTCTTTGCTTACCTCGCAAAATTCGGGATAGA
>JAFAXJ010000654.1 GCA_019241095.1 Verrucomicrobiota bacterium
TGCAGGGCGAGCGGCAATGTCTGAACTTCCGTTTTTGAGATAAGCGCCAAAGCCATCACGTATTCGCCCCACGAGAGTACAAAAGCAAACGTGCCGATCGCAACGATAGCCGGACGGATAAGGGGCAAAACAATTCGGACCATCGCTCCGAATCTTTCACAGCCGTCAATCAGAGCCGCCTCTTCCAACTCGCGCGGCAACGCGTCAATATAACCTTTCAGCATCCAAACCGCGATTGGCATACCCAAAGCAAGATGTGTACAAATCAGGGCTGTCAGCGTGTTAGTAAGTCCCAGTCGACGAACAATTACGACTATGGGGACCAGTACTGCGAGACTTGGGAGCATCTGCATACCTAGAATCAGCATACTGAAAAAGGTGCGGCCTCTAAATTTAAATCGGCTAAGCGCATAAGAGGCTGGAAGCGCCAGAGCCGTCGTGAGGACCGCGACGGATACACCGACTATTATGCTGTTTCTAAGCGCGATTGTGAAAGCGCGATCGGCTAAAATCTTATTGAAATGCGAAAGCGTAAAATGCTGGGGGATCAATCCTCCAGACATGATTTCAGCGTCGGGCCGCACCGAGGCTGCGATTACCCAAAGAATCGGCGACAAAAGAAAAACAAGAATCAACACGGTCAGCGCGTCCAGCGCGACCTTACGTGCTAACGAGGTTTCATTCATCGGACCTCCTGGCCAGCAGAACCGCTATTGATGCAAGAAAAAGCACGATCAACATGACAACGCTTATAGCCGCCGCATAAGCCGGCCGCATTTCCTGAAACACAGCCTTATACATCGTAATGCCAACGAGCGTCGTGCCATCCTGCGGGCCGCCTTTGGTCATGATCCATGGCAAATCGAAGCTGTAGAAGGCCAGGATGCCGAGAGCCAGGCTTACGATTAGAATCGTGTTCCAAACAGCTGGAACAGTGACGTAGAAGAAGCGGTCGAGTGCGTTGGCGCCATCCACCCTGGCAGCTTCATAGCTCTCGGCGGGAATAGACTTCAACGCGGCCAAAACAGCGATCACCATAAACGGCATGCCTTTCCAACCGGAAATAACCGTGATCACAGCCAAAGCTCGGACTGGATCGTTCAAAACCGAGCTGGACCCGGCAAATCCGATGAGCTTCAAAAAAACATGGACGGGACCTACCTCGCTATCCAGAAGAAATCGCCAGCCAAACCCAAGCACAACGAACGGTGTCACCCAGGGTAGAAGAATCAACGCGGAAGCTGTCTGGGAAATTGCACTTTCGCGATTAAGAAGTAGAGCGATAGGGATTCCTAAAACCAGCTCCACCAATACAGTCCCGAGTGTCCAGATCCAAGTTCGTCCGAAAGCTTCCCAAAGGCTCTCATCATGGATCAGTTGCAAATAGTTAACAGCGCCACCCCAGACGGGAGTCGGATTTCGCAAGAGATACCAACTCTGAAACGATAGCCAGAGTGAATAGACGAGTGGAACTACGGCAACCGCAAATGCAACAAAAACGGCCGGCGCCATCATCCCGTAAGGCAGCCAGTCTGTGCTTGGTTTGCGCGGTCGCCGCCTTGGCAATGCTTCGGTCCCTGGTTTTACCTCCAGGTCCATCGGATCGCCCTTCATCAACTAACGAGCAAGGACCTCGTTGATGGTTGAAACGAGCTGTTTGGTAGCTTGGTCTGTAGTTTGGCGGCCGAGAGCTACTGCCTGTATTGCTTTCTGAATCGTATCGACTTCCAGTTGGCCCATCTGCGGAATTGCTTGCACCGGATACTGGTACGGCTTCGCGTCTTTCAACTGCTCGACGAAAATTGCATACGGAAAAATGTCCCAGGGTGATTGCTTGGCTAACGAGACACTACCGGGAATCGCGCCACTCGCCATGGCAAGATTTCGGAGCGCGTCTCCATGCGTTGCGAACATGATCCACTTGGCCGAAGCATCTTTGTTCTTCGAATCTTTCCAGAGTACCAACGGCCATCCACCAAGGAACCCGGAGCGATTTTTTGGCCCGGCAGGTACCATGGCAATACCAATGTCTCTGAGAAAGGGCGCGTTTTCGTTTTGTAGATCTTTATAGAGACCAGGGTCTGAGAGAATCATGGCATATTTGCCGTCCAGAAAACCTCTTCGAAAAGTGTCGCCGCCCATACTTGGCGCATCGGGATGGGTCGATTTGTTTTTGTACATGCTGACGTAAACATCCAACGCTGCTTTGAACTCAGGAGTGTTGAAGGCGCACTTTCCATCATCCCCAATCATTCGAGCCCCATAACCAAGGTAGGCGCTCATGAAATTTTGCACCGTGAAATAGTCCAGGCCCATCGAAAGCGCGATTCCGTATGCCTTGCCTTGAAGCGCCTTCGTCAGTTTGTCAGCGGTACTTGCGAGATCTTCCCAGGTTTGGGGAGGTTTCTCGGGATCCAGGCCCGCTTCCCTGAATAGATCTTTACGATAATAAAGCGCGCGCGTTTCGACACAGACCGGTGAAGCCCACCACTGACCATTGAGATAATAGTATCCTTTGTCGCCTGGCCAGACATCGCCTGCAACATCTGTATCATGTGCTTTGTTGTATTCGGCGAAATACTGGTCAAGCGGTATCAACGCGCCCGCTGCCTGAAATTGAGCGACAACATTGTTGCCTAGCATAGAAACGTCGGGGAGGCCCCCGGTTG
Organism: Verrucomicrobiota bacterium; assembly: GCA_019241095.1. Classification (GTDB taxonomy): domain Bacteria; phylum Verrucomicrobiota; class Verrucomicrobiia; order Chthoniobacterales; family JAFAMB01; genus JAFAXJ01. Next base: position 2,670 of record JAFAXJ010000654.1, read on the forward strand.
AGAGCGCACTCACAAGTCTCTGCTGTTGCTCGGCCCAGGGCACAATTTCCATGTCGACCTTGATACCTGGGTTGGCTTGTTGGAATTGAGAAATCGAGTGTCTGTAAGCATCAATATCTGCAGCACGCGTGGAAAATTGCCAAAAGGAAACATGGGTTTCCGCGAGAGCGACCGAAGGAAGAGCGGCTAAAGTAGTCGCCGTAAGGAGGTGGATGAGAGTGCGGGGGTTATAAAATTTCATAAGCAGAAGCCTATGTGGTCATGAGAAATCTAGTACGCGCAATGACTCAATGCCAAGGATTGTTGATTTTGCAGCTGTTAATGTGGCGGTTCGAATATCTTAGGTGCCTCTGGCTGGCAAAGGCGTTTTGCTTTAGAGTTCTGGTTTGCCCTCATTCAGTGGCGAGGCGAAGATCGCTATCTCCTGTCACTTCGTCCCAGTCGTAACCGAGGAATAACGCGAAACCGGCCAACTCTAATTCCCAGCCATGGCGGCGACGGCGATACTCGCGCCAGCCAGCCTCCAGGTCGGGCGGCAAACGCACACCGGCAGCCGCCAACCTGCGCAAGGTATCTTCATAGCGCTGACGCCAGCGCGCGGGTTCCTCGACAATTGGCACTCCCTCGCGGCCCGGCTCATCTTCGGAAATGGCGGCGCCTCGGCCTACACCCACTGCAGTAGCAAGCTCCGAAAGCACGTGCCTTCCGGTTTCTTCCAAAGTACGCAGTTCAGGATGTCGGCAAAGCTCTTCATAAGCCTCATTGTCCAGGCAAGAGCGTGTCACAGCGCAAGCTTCGAGCACCAGAAAAAGCATGCGCGGCAGACTCTTGTGAACTTGAATGGGATGAAAGTAGTGTATCAACGGATGTTCGACGTGGCTCTCAAGTAAGCTTTGGAGATCCCGCGCAGCGTCGGCAAAGATTCGTTCGAGCCCGATAAAGCGCCCTGCGACAAAGTGATGGACCAATAGCCCGGCGACATCAGCTCCTTGCCGGGCTTGGTGATAAAAAGAAAGCGCTACGGCGCGTTTGCGCTCAAGGGCTGCCGTAAGCGAGACCAGATAAGTGACAGCTAACGAGATAAAGACGAAGCCGGTAAGTGCTTCACTCAGAGCAAGCAGACGCATAGAATTAGACCGCGGCGCGATGTCGCCGTACCCCAAGGTCGTGAATGTGATTCCGCTAAAATAAAGAGATTCAATCCAAGGCGGGCTTTTCGCTTTTTCGTCTACATTAAAGCCGGTTCGCAGATGTGGCCCGTAAAGAAGCGAGTATCCGAAAATGAGCAAACCGACAAGGGTAGCCACCAGTCCCGGTAAAAGCATTGGCCCCACGCGATTTAGCATCCGGTGGCGGCCAGAACGCGAGCGGCGAAACGCCGCTGCGCGCGCTATACGCCAAAGCCCGCGGGTAAGCGACTCGCTCACAGGCCCCAAATGACTGCGCGAATCCAAGATCGTGCGGTAA
>JAFAXJ010000058.1 GCA_019241095.1 Verrucomicrobiota bacterium
AGGGATATCAAGGGCAGAGCCCTTGGCTAGTTGGTCTTAGAGCTGAGGATCGACTACGGAAAGACTTTTTAGCTCCGAATCCCTAGTTCCTTGCGAATTTCGGCGCCAGTCATGCCTGTGTTATAGACTTTACTACCAAAATCGAAGTCTTTCGCGCGTTCTAGAGGTCCAACAATTACCGGGTCAAATCCCGCTTGCCGGACAAGATCTGAAACAATTCTAAGAGCTTCGCCATCATTCCCAGCCAGGGGTATACCAACTTGATCGCCATCGCGATGAGCTTCGCTGACGAGAGTCTGATCCCAGACACTGTTAAAGGCGCGAACTAAGCGCGTGTTTGGCAGCCACCGCTGTGAGTAGATCCCAGTTCCCAGGGGCGAGTCACGCACTTCTTGCCCGATCGCACCGTCGCGATCGGGATAAGGGTTACCGGTCTCGATTACAATTTTCCCACCAAGACGTTTACCGTAATCCCTGCCGAACTCTTGAACGGCAACGTATGGAATCGATAAAAAGATAACTTCGCCAAAAACAAGTGCTTCTTCTATGGAACCACGTGATGTGTTACTGCCTGCTCTTTTCACTAATTCATCAAGTTGCTCTGGATGTCTTGAGCTAAACAGTACCTGATGCCCCGCTTTAGCCCAAAGTGTGCCAACAACGCTGCCGATTTTCCCGGATCCTATTATGCCTATCTTCATAATTACGAACTAACAAACAGTTCAGAAAGAATTTTCCGTAGGAGATATATACACAGAATACATTCGAAGTTTTAAAAGCTGATTATTCTTCCTCCGCTGTTACTTCCACGCATTACAAATTGCCTCAAATCAGTACCTGCGCCAGACTCTCTTCGAGGGTTCGGGCAGGTCGGCCCAGTAAATAAGTCACGTCCTGGGTTACTCCGCTTGCGCCGCCGTTCCGCTCGAGCTCTCGCAAAGAGTTTATAAATTCGGCGATCCACTCCGGCATGCCGGCCTGCATCATGGAGTGTTTCGCCTCATCAGGAGTGACATCAATGTAGCTGACCGGCTTACCGACTTTCTTCGACAAAGCGTCCTGCGAGTTGAGAGTAACTGAGCGCCTCCGGGCCAGTCAGAGTATAAGTCTTGCCCTCATGAGCGTCTTGAGTCAGCGCTGCTGCTGCGGCTTCCGCCAAGTCGACTTCGTCGACCATCGCAACCCGCCCCTCACCGATAGTCGAGTAGAACACTCCCTTCGCCTGCACACTCGGCAAGATAGCCTTCACGCTGTAACGCGTGAGGTCGGTAGGGCGTAGATGAGTCCAGCTAACACCTGAGGATTCCAGATCTTGTTCCGCTTCCCAATGCCAACGAAAAAGATTGACCGGTGATTTCGGACTAGCACCTGCCACCGATAAATCGACGATTCGTCGTATTCCACCGTGTTTCGCCGCATGAATAAAATTCCGTTTCAATTCGACAGTTTGTTGGCTGACCGGCGTTAACAGAAAGGCCGATTTTATTCCATCGAAACAGGAGTTTAAAGTTGATGGATCGGCCAGGTTGCCCGACGCAATCTCAGCATTGCCGGAGCTCAGCCTCCTGGAGGATTTGATTCCTAGTATCGCGCACAAGTAGTCGGACGTTTTCCCCGCGCTGAAGGAGGTGCCGAGCCAGGTGAACCCCGATGTTTCCAGTTGAACCGGTTAGTAGAATCATAAGCGGGGTAGAAGCATGTTAGTGAATGGGTTGAGGCGTTTGAAGATAAGCCCAACGCTCAGCCAGTTTGCCCTCGACGAGGCGCCATATGACGATTCCACTGAACTGAACCCTAGTTTCCGAACTACTATCAGTTCCCTCCCATCGGTTTCGCACAACTACCTTGTCGCCCTCAGCAACGATGTCCTCGATAGTCACCCGGAGATCCGGGTAACGCATGAAGGCGGCCTTCAGATAGTTTTTCGGACCGGATGGGCCGGCAGGTGCATCAGCGGGCGCATCGCTCCCGTGCTCACAATAAGTCTGGGCGAAATTGGTGTCGGCTATTTCCGGTTTTTTTTGGTTAACGAATTCTTCAAAATGGCTTGGAACGAATGCCTTATTTTGCTCAATTGACATAGTTTCGAGAGACGAAAATCGAATAAACGGACTACAATAGGTGTCCGCCCGAATTCGACAAGACGGCACTTTTATTGTTATATAGGCACTGATTAGTTCTCAGATGACGACTTCCCGAAATCGCACCGAAGCTTGCCCAATCGAAGAGTAGATTGGACATCCTAGGAGACCGTTGGAAAGTCTTCATCCTTTGGGAACTTATCCAGGGATCGCGCAGATCCACCGACTTGCGCCGGAGTATCCCACCGGTTTCGCAGAAGGTGTTCGTTGAGCAAATTCCGATCTCGAAAACGACGGATTGGTTCGAAGAACCGTCTTTGCCACGGTTCCTCCGAGGGTGCAATACGAAGCGACTCCTTTGGGCCGTTCATTACGCGGGTTACTCGAAGATATGTGTGACTGGTCTTCTGAGAATGTTGAAAAGATTCGGGAATTCC
>JAFAXJ010000150.1 GCA_019241095.1 Verrucomicrobiota bacterium
AAATCCGCCTATGCCAAGTACAGTCAAGTTCCTGCCTCGTCTGGTATGACTGGGGCAGAAGTAGCCGCTAGAATCATGGCGGCTTCAGGCATTGACGACGTTCAGATCGTGGAATCGAACCAGCTTTTGGGTGATCACTACGACCCAATGAGAAAAACTCTTGTGCTCTCTTCCGAAAACTACAACAGCTACTCAACTGCGGCCGTTGGTGTGTCAGCTCATGAAGCGGGACATGCCATACAACACAAGCTGGCCTATGCCCCACTGAATCTTCGCATGACCGCTGCCGGGTTGGCTGGGTACGCCAACATGGCCGTCATGTTTCTCCCTATATTCGGGATTATGACGCACATGCTAAGGCCTATGCTATTGTTGGCATGCCTCGCGTGGGGGATCATCATGCTGTTCAATCTGGTCACTTTACCTGTGGAATTTGATGCGTCCAATCGAGCGAAAAAGCTTTTGGTCTCAATGGGCTTTATCCGGAATCAGGAAGAGATTAGAGCAGTTAACAACGTGCTTGATGCCGCTGCTCTCACTTACGTTGCAGCATTCCTGACTTCTTTAGGATATCTCTTATATTATCTGCTGCCGCTGCTCATAGGTAACCGTCGGGAGTAGATTCTCGCCGTATTTTGCTTCGCGCCCGGTGGCATCAACTCGCCAGAAACAACATTGGCGTTGAATCGTGTTGTAACCGAATTGTAGCAACCGCTAGGCTGACGATACGTGATCGGCTATTGAAGAATGCGAACCCAGAAACGGAATACGCTGAGGCCAACGAAAGGAGCTATGCAAGAAAAGACCGCTACATCCCTGAGAGATCCTGCCCTGTACATCAATAGGGAGTTGAGCTGGTTGGAGTTCAATCAACGCGTTTTGGAAGAGGCTCAAGACCCTACTAATCCGCTCCTGGAACGTCTCAAATTCCTTTGCATCGTGTCTTCCAATCTGGATGAGTTTTTTGAAGTGCGCGTGGCTGGGTTGCGTCAACAGCGCCAAAGTGACTTGTCAGAGCCGAGCCCGGATGCGATGAGCCCGGCCGAACAACTTTCTGCTATATCGGCCAGAGTCCGAAAGATGGTCGATGATAAATACCGCGTCTGGAGTGAGGAGCTTGTTCCCGCCATGGAGCGGAACAATATTTTCTTTTTGCGTTATGACGAGCTCACCAAAGAGGAAAGGCAATATTACACCAAGTACTTCGAGACATCGGTTTACCCGGTTTTGACCCCGCTTGCGGTAGATCCCGTTCATCCGTTTCCCCAGTTACTGAACAAAAGTCTAAATGTGGCTGTCGAATTGGAAGGTTCAAATCTCAGCGCCAACCTCGCTCTGGTGCAAGTTCCCAGGATTCTGCCTCGTCTCTTGCCGTATAAGGCCGGGCAGAAAGGTATTTACCGTTACATTTTTATTGGGAATCTCATTCAAGCTCATGTGGGATCGCTATTTCACGGCGTTACTGTGCGGGGCGCATACCAATTTCGAGTAACTCGCAATAGCGATCTCTATTTAGATGAGGAAGAGTCGCACAATCTACTCAGAGCTATCGAGATTGAACTCAGAAAGCGAAGCCGGGGCGACGCGGTGCGTCTTGAGGTGCAACATGACTGTCCTCCTCACATAGTCGATCAGCTGTTACAGACCTTCGGTCTGAACCAGGAGGATCTCTACAAGGTAAACGGCCCGATCAATTTTCTGCGTTTGATGCCGGTTATTTCTGAAGTGGACCGGCCTGACCTCAAATTTAAACCGTTTGTGCCTGTGCTCGCTACCGCTCCGGTCGAAGACGAAAGTATCTTCACCCAAATCCGGCGCCGTCCCATTCTGTTGCACCATCCATACGAAAGTTTTCAGAGTGTTCTCGACTTTATTGAACAAGCGGCAGAGGACCCGAACGTGTTGGCGATCAAGCAGACGCTCTATCGGACCAGTGGTGATTCCCAAATTGTGGCATCGCTCGCGGCGGCCGCCGAAAGCGGGAAGCAAATAACTGTCATCATCGAGTTGAAGGCCCGGTTCGATGAGGCGGCAAACATCCAGTGGGCTCGCACGCTACAGGAATCGGGCGTGCACGTCGTATACGGGATCGTTGGCCTGAAAACCCACGCGAAGCTGGCATTGGTAGTGAGACGCGAGGAGGAAGGGATCCGGCGCTATGTGCACCTGGGCACCGGAAATTATCATCCCTCGACCGCGCGGCTCTATACGGATCTGGGTCTGCTTACCTGTGACCCGGTACTAACGAACGATGCGGCGGAACTGTTTAATTGGCTGACCGGCGTCTCGG
>JAFAXJ010000245.1 GCA_019241095.1 Verrucomicrobiota bacterium
CCGAGCTCGAGATTCGGCAGGTGTTCGAAGCCGAGGATTTTGGCCCCGCACTTACGCCCGAACTCCGCGAGCAAGAGGAAAGGCTCCGTGCCCAAGCCGAGCAACAGAAAGGCTCGTAATCACGCACGTCAGGAGCGGCTGATGCAATACATCTTGATCAGATTGTCGCCAATTCTCTGTTAAAAGAGGACCCGGGAGTTTGGTGGAATATCTGCCCCTTGACCTACTACGCCCGCTCGGATGGGTTTCCACCACCACCAGACGCTGCTCGTCATCACGCGAATGTCACAATTTGGAAAAGTACTTCGACGAAATTGCGGCAACTTCAATTCATCCGCAAGATGTTTGATGGCAGCTCGTCTGAGTGGTATTTGGGGACTTTAGATGAGGCTAGAGTAAGGCTGATCCAAAAAAGTTCGTACAGGATTTCTAAGCTGCTGCACCGTGCTGGTTCAATGTCGGAGCCGCAATTTACAGAATTGGCAAACCCGATGAAGCGGTTATCTGACGGTTCGAAGCTAACGCCTGTAATGATCAGAGTCCGTCTTTTAAGTCGAGAGTTTTCAGGATCTTTTCTGTCCATATCTGCTCAGAAAAGTCCCTGCAAACGCGCTCGTATCCGGCTCGCCCCATTTCCTCGGCTTGATCAATGTTAGCAAAGGTGTCATTGAGTGCTGAGGCGAGGCTCGCCGCATCGCCGACGGCAAAGATCTTTCCGGTCACATCGTCTTGTACTAGCTCGGGCAAGCTTCCGATTCGACTAACGATTATGGGCCGGGCGTTTGACCAAGCTTCCAACACAACCATGCCAAATGTCTCGTACCAAACGGAGGGGACAACCATCACCGCGACATCGGCCCAAAGCTCTCGCTGTTGTTTCTCTGTCACAAATCCAACAAATTCGATGTTCCTCAAAGAATTCTGTTGTGCATATTTTTTGAGAGATTCTTCTTCCGGACCCTCGCCCGCAATCATCAGACGACGCGTGGGATGATTAAACTTTTTCCAGGCTTCAAGCAGCACATGTGCACCCTTTTCCTTAGACAACCTACCGAGGAATAGAACGGCTCCGTTCTCTTTAAACGGTGGAGGCGCCGCCGGTTCGGGTACGAAATGATGAATGACGCTAATCTTCTCTGCGGGAACGCCCATCTTTTCATACAGCTGTTTCTGAGCATGGCTTATAGCGATCCAGCGCCGTACCTGTCTGTAAACGTCCATAGCCCGAACCCTTGTAAGTGCCAACCCCATGACTCCACTTGCGGCTCGGCTGTCCTTCCAGCAGGCTGTACGGAAAGCGTAAGTAAAGTTACCGTTGATGCAGCGGGTACAAAGTTCGCCATGATTAAAGAAAAATCCATTAGCGCACGATAATCGATAGCTATGCAGATATTGAACGATTGGAACACCTAGATTTCTAGCAACGCCGTAAAGACTCGGAGAAAAGCCTGGGAACACGTTGTGGACGAGCCACAAATCGAAAGGTTTTTGTTTTTGTTTAAGTCTGATAGTGCGACTTACTTGCCAATTGTGAATCACTTTGAGAGGCGCCAGCATACGATCCAACGGCGACGTTCCAAGCATATCGCTAGTAGAACCATCAAAAAACGCCATTTCATGATGTTTGCTCAGTGCTGCTCCGATTCGAGCTACCGCCGCTTCTTCCCCACCAAAAAATTGATATTTGCTGAAAACACTCAGGATTCTCATCAAGGTAATTCGGAAATGTGATGCTGATTACCGAATGCGAAAGTTGTAAATTCGGTTTCGAATTAAGTAGTCGCGTAGGATCACGGCTTTGTTGTTTATGTGTGCTGGCAGCAAAGTATCTAGTCGAACGGGCGCTACAGCTGTTTTCTCATCACATAATGTGGAATTGAATCGAATAGAACATAAGCTCGCCCGACAACGCGATATCCTGAGTGCAGGTAAAAGTTGATAGCTGCCTCGCGTGCATTCAGCACGATTTCAGTAAAACGCCATTCTCTCCCACGGGCCTCAAGCCCTGATAAAATTGCCCGCCCACAGCCGCAACTTCTGGCTCGGAGATCTACGGCCATGAAACGGATCTGACCTATTCCTTCGGATGCCTGATGAAGGCGTCCAACACCCACCATAGAACCTCCAGTATCCCAAGCAGCTAAGTGAAAGGCACAATCTTCGTGCTCGTCCTTTTCGGAACCCCGCGGCTGATTCCATGGTTCTCGAAGCAGCCGAAAGCGCAGATCATAGTAAGATTCAAACTCGGATAGCGAAGCTGGTGGCCGAATCTGAAAACAACAATGCTGTGGCAAAGGGTTTACCAAATTAGAAACAGATTGTGAACTTAAACGAGCGCCTAAGGAACGGTGTCTATGAGTTGTGGTGCCGAGTTGTATACCTGACTAACGCCCGCCACCCGATTAACTGCATTGAGGTAAGCTCGAGCGCTGGCTTCGATGACGTCCGTACTAGCACCTTTTCCTGTAACAAGCTGACCTCCTCCGAAATCACATTTGATCGTTACTTCTCCGACGGCATCTTTTCCTCCAGTGGTTGCGATCACGTGATACTCAACCAACTCCGCTTTCTGGTGAAGAATCCTATCAATTGTCTTCATAGCAGCGTCGACAGCACCGTTTCCCGGAGCAGAGTCCTGCAGAACTACATCACCTCGGCGTAATCGCACGGTGGCAGTCGGGACAGTCGATGTGCCGGTCGTCACGTTGATGTAATCCAAATTCCACGTGTCCTTAGTCATTCCCATCGAATCGTCAACAAGCGCGTTTAAATCGTCATCATAAACAAACTTCTTCTTGTCACCAATCTCCTTAAAGCGAGCAAACACCTGTCCAATCTCTTCATCGTTCAAATTGTATCCTAGATGTTCGAGCCGGCTAACCAGGGCGTGCCGCCCGCTATGCTTAGTGAGAGGCAACTCCGTTTCGCCCCAGCCAACGTCATGGGGGTTCATGATTTCGTAAGTTTCTCGATGCTTTAGGATACCGTCCTGGTGAATTCCGGCGCTGTGAGCAAACGCGTTCTCACCTACGATAGCTTTACTTCGGGCAACCATCAGGCCGCTCATGCGACTTACCAGACGGGACGTTTTCACGATTTCCTGGGTGTGCACCTCCGTGTAAAAGCTGCCGTAATAATCGGGTCGGGTCTTCAACGCCATTACAACCTCTTCTAAGGCCACATTGCCGGCGCGTTCGCCGATGCCGTTGATCGTTCCCTCAATCTGGCGCGCGCCGTTTCGAATGGCTGCAATGGAGTTGGCGACCGCCAAACCCAGATCGTTGTGACAGTGAGCGCTGATGATTGCATCATCGATGCCGTGAACGTTGTCCTTCAGATATTTGATCAAGGCTCCGTATTGCTCAGGTACCGCATAGCCGACAGTATCAGGAATATTCACGGTGGTAGCGCCGGCGGAGATCGCGGCCTCGACCACTTTCGCGAGAAATTCAGGTTCGGTGCGGGAACCGTCCTCGGGAGAAAACTCAACGTCTGTAACGTAACTCTTCGCTCTTCGCACAGCTTCCGTTGCGAGCCGGACGATTTCGTCGTGTGCTTTCTTCAGCTTAAATTCTCGATGAATTTTGGATGTCGCCAGGAAAACGTGAATACGCCCTCGATTGTCTGCTGCTTTGATCGCTGCGCCAGCTGCATCAATGTCCTGCGGGACGCATCGAGCCAGACCGGCTATGATTGGACCTCTAATTTCTTTGGCGATCCGTTCAACCGCTTCAAAATCGCCATCACTGATTACAGGGAATCCGGCTTCAATCACATCAACATTCAGCCGCTGCAATTGACGAGCTACCTCCATCTTTTCGCGGAGATTCATTGAAGCCCCTGGGCACTGCTCTCCATCGCGCAAGGTAGTATCGAAAATGATTATTTTTTCGGCCATAAAAGGTTTGTCTGCGGTGGAAGGCTGCGATCAGAGTCGTGTCCACCACCAGCGAATCTGACCAAAGCGAATATTAAGAGTTGAGGGAAAGAGTCAGGATTGGGGCGCCACTCCCAAGCAGAGTAAGCTCAAGCAAAAGAAGTTGCTGAATCAAGCGCATGTATAGTGAAGACGTAAGCATGGCTTGTAATGAAGTCAAGCACGCGAATCATTTCGTACCGGATCGTTCTCAGTCCGTTCATATTTTATGGTGATATTGATCTCAGGAGCAAAGGCGCGATTTTCAGAGGCAAGGTGTGCTCCTCTCAGCGGCGAAAGCGCTCCTCAGATCAGCCCTCGGGCTAAGCGAAGCGCAGTCCTGGGTAAGTCAAAAAGAGGAATTCGCGTCGAAGGTGCGGACAAATGTGGATGCTTTCGTGAAAGGTTTACCGTTTCAGCAATTTTCTGAGTAAGTTAATGTTAGTTACTAACTCTAATACAGGACGCAATCGCTTTACTAACATGCAACATCTTACAGTGAGCTCACACTCAATTGTTAGTCTCAAATACTGACAAGCCTTTCGTCAGAAGGGTTGACCGCAGACTGTCTCGCGCTTTTTAGCGCTAATCTCATTTCTTCGGCCTAACCTAAGGCTGCGCCTTGCTTACCCAGTAACCTGATCTTGAGGAGCAGCTTTGTCCCTGAGTAATCCTAAACGCGGCTTATCTGCCCCTGTCGACACGTCGGCCAACACCATGATTTCAATCAGACACAAACACCTAAACTTTTCGTGTAACAAACCGGAATGTGTTATTGATTTGCAGCCCTATTACGATCGCTAGATGAGCCATCTTTGGACATTTCCACAATTTTCAATCGAACATCTCGAGCTCGCTCGTGGCCTTGACCTGCTACCCGCCTTTGCCGCGGTTCTTGCTGATGCGGGATTGTCTGATCCTGAACGTGCCCGACAGTTCTTCCAGCCGCGGCTTCGAGATCTGCGGGATCCCTTTCAGTTGGAGGGAGTCAGCTCCGCCGTTGATCGGATATTTCGAGCGGTCGATCAGCGACAAAAGATTGTCTTATACGGCGATTACGATGTTGATGGAGTTGTCTCCGTCGCAATATTACACCGAATCTTGCGATGCTTTTCTGCGGATGTTAGAAACTTCCTTCCACGAAGAATCGATGAAGGATATGGACTTTCAAAGGAGGGCGTGAGCCGGTGCCTTGCAACGCATAATCCTGTCTTATTCATTGCGCTGGATTGCGGGACTACGTCAGCAGAGCGGATACGAGAAATTAACTCTTTTGGGATTGATGTAATCGTTGTAGACCACCACGAAACAAAGAGTGAACGCCCCAGCTGCTGTGCACTGATTAACCCAAAGTTAGGTCTGTCGGATCATTACTTTTGCAGCGCTGGTTTAACCTTCAAGCTTTGTCACGCTTTGCTTAAAACCCGGCGGCTGCCGGGCGTCAATCTAAAGAGTTATCTTGATCTAGTGGCTCTCGCCACGGTGTCTGATCTCGTTCCACTGATTGACGAAAATCGAATTTTGGTGCAGCACGGATTACGTCAGTTAGAGCATACCGACTGGATTGG
>JAFAXJ010000269.1 GCA_019241095.1 Verrucomicrobiota bacterium
CGTCCGCAAGCAATTCCTGCAGCGCTTCCACCCGGCCCCCGCTGCCGCCTTTGCCTTGAGCGGTATTGATCATCTGCCACGCTTGGTAATGTTTCTGTTTCTTCGGTTAGGGCCATCCCCAAAATAGAAGATCGCAGCCACGACGAGAGAAAGCATTCCGAGATCCTCCAAGACTTCAGCAAAAGCCCAGCCGCTGAGCACATAAGGGATCCACTCCCAAAACTACGAGACCAAAGAATGGAATCATCCTGCGAAATCTCGCTTTTTGCCGGTACAAAGACCAGGGTTCCGGTCTTTTGCGCCCGATCTTGAGGATCATCAGAAGAATGCATCAGAAGTCCTAACGCGACGCCGCAACCGCATCGTCGAGTCTCTCTTTCTTGTGAGTCCATCTGCCAATTAAAGCATCGAGCGACAACCAGCCCGGACCAAACACGAGGATAATCAACGCGATCAGAAAATACGGAAACGGATCGGCCTTCACGAATTTATCGGGGTCGCTGAACATCGAACTGAGGGCCTCAAAATCGGCGGTCAGATAAGCGACTGACATTGAAACAAAGACGGCCAGAGCACTCAGCCGAGAGAGCAATCCGGCAATCAGAAGCAGACTGCCAAACGTTTCCACGCTTGCCACCAGGTAAACGTTCAACAGCGGAAAAGGAATATGCAGGCTGGCAAAGAACTCGGTGACTTTAGGGATATTGCCGAACTTTCCGGAACCGGCCTGGAAAAGCTGCCAAAAGAAATAAAGTCTCACCGCAAGAAGCACAGGCGCCTGGAGAAAGTTTAAGACGAAAACAAAGCGCTCGAAGACATTCTTGGCCAAAGCGAGGACTGGACTCATCGCAACGGGAAGTTTCGATGCAGTATAGTTGTAGGAGTCACTTCGATACCTTCTATTCAGCCTCCCCTGGCGAACGATCCGCAAGGGGAGCACTGCTTACACTGTTGGTACTGCCTCAAGCCGAAGGCTTGCTGCCGTCCGTCGCGCAACCGCCTTTGCCTTTGCAGGAGTTTTCGCCGGGATGCTTGCCGCCGCCCTGACCCTTGCACTCGTTTTGACCTTTGCAGGCATGTTTCGGTAGGGGTTGTTTGGCGGCGTCCGCCATAGTCTGGATCGCGACACCAGCTTTCGTCGCACTGGTTTCGGCCGCATAAGCGCGGACGGCAGTGGACCCGGCAAGAAGACCGGCGAAAGCAGCGCCGGCAATTACTGTTCTAGATGGCTTCATGGATGGATTTTCTTTTCTGTTATAGAGCTTGTATGAACACTGGATTTCCGCGCGATGCCCCGCAAAGCGAGTACTCGCGATAACTATTAACTAATAACTGTTAACTAAGAGTAGAGATCCGCCGTTTTATTCCGCTTGAGCGTTTGAACGAGAAGAATCGTGGTCTGGCAGCGAACTGCTCCGATAAGATGTTTGGGCCATTGAAGGGTAGCGAACTATCTAAGTTCATAAGCGCTTTGCACTGATCCTAAAGTACAAGCCTGTTGCGCGACCTTACTTCGTTTCTTCTAGTGAGTTAATATTAACATCAGGTCCGTGTTGGCGTTGATCTGGCGGATTGCCAAAGCTAAGGCTCTTTGCCGGAAGTTGCCCCAGGCTTTAAGGATCGCTGACGATAGCGCGGGCTTTCGAAAGTTGGCCGTCGCCCAGTTCTGGCTGCTAGACAACGTAAATGCCCGGATCGGAAAACGTCGCCACCTTCCACCACGGTGGAATTCTTGAATTCCGGACTGGTCAATTCGATGATGGTGAGATAAAGCGGGGGGCATTGGCTCTTCAACAACGGAAGCTCGATTCGTGACGAAAATCTGTATTTTGTATCCAAACAGCCAAGGCAGTCGCTTTGACATGCGTTATTACCTCGACACGCACATGCCCCGGTCGATTCAGTTGTTAAGTGCGCACCGCGGCTTCAAGGGAGTTTCAGTCGAACGCGGACTCAGCGGTGCGGAGCCGGGGACAAATGCTGCCTACATCGCCATGTGTCTTTTCCTGTTTGATTCGATCGAAGATTTCATGGATGCCTTTATGCCGCACATGGCGGACCTCCAAGGCGATATTCCAAACTACACAGACATTAAACCAGTCATACAGTTCAATGAAGTCCTGATCTCCCGATCATCGCAATTTGGCATATGAGGTGGCTAGCGGTAAGCCGGACTGACGAAACCTCTGGGCGTCTTCACTCTCGTCGACCAACAAAGAAGGAATATGAGATCATGGACCGGCTTAGCAGCATGGAAGCTTGTAAATGGGTTGCGGGTGTGGTTAACAAGAACGACGCTGGCCAGTTATTTCGCGATTCGGCCAGATGTACCCGTCCATCCGGTAACGCGCTAGCTTACTGTTCCCCCCGAACCGGGGG
>JAFAXJ010000614.1 GCA_019241095.1 Verrucomicrobiota bacterium
GTGGGAATGTTGCAGCCGTTACTGACCGACCTGCCTTGGAGCAAAACGCGGAACCTGACGCCAGGAAGCTGGAAGAATTGGGCAAACGTCTTGATCTAATGCAGGCGCAGTTAGAGCAGGAAAAACAAGATTTGGAGACAGCAAAAAAGAGCGCCGCTGAAGCCGTAAACCAGCGTGATGCATTGCGGGCCAAAATCGAGCTGCTTGAGAAGAAAACAGATAATGTTCAAAGGGATTTTGACCGGCCTAACCCGAACGTAACAGCCTTAGAGAACAATTAACCGGTTCGGACAGGCAGACGCAAGCGATGCAGAAAGAGTCTTAACCTTGGCTGCACCGATCTTCAGGGAGCAAGGCTCGACGCGAGTTAGGAAACCGGTGAACATAACGGTCTTGTTTGGCCTTCTTGCCGAAATGGAGCTGTAGGGTTTGCTTGGTTGCTCGGTTTTGCTATTATGACCGTGCAGTTTCTGTCTTTCTGTCAAACTGGAGACGCTCTTTCATCCCATCGAAACCTTAACGGCAAACCGCTGTCGTCCTTCCAGTGACTATACCCTGACAAAGTCCTTTGTTTATCAGAAGACTCTAGCTCGGCGGGGCCTTGCTCCCCCGATGCTGAATTGTCAGATCGTCGGCTCCACAGCTCCACAAGCCTGCTGACGATCGAACGATTGAGCATGAATGAATCGACTAATCCGCAGACCACTTTGATCACCGGATCTTCCAGCGGTATTGGACTGCATCTGGCAACGGAATTTGCAAAACACGGACATCCCTTGGTACTCGTTGCGCCTGACCGCAACGAGCTTGAAACCGTTGCGATGGACTTGGGCAGTACCTACTCGGTCGATGTTACGGCGATTGCCGCTGACTTGCGCGAAGAAGCCGCAGCTCAATCCGTATTTGACCAACTTGGCGGACGCCAAATAGAAATCCTGGTCAATAACGCAGGCCATGGCAAAAAAGGTAATGCCTGGGAAATACCCCTTGAAGATGATATCTCAATGGTAGCGCTGAATATTGTCGCTATTTTACGTTTAACTAAACTGTTCCTGCCTCCTATGGTAACCCGGAGGAGCGGACGGATCTTAAATACCGCCTCTGTTGCCGGTTTCGAACCAGGCCCAGGGTACGCTGTTTACAGTTCAACGAAAGCTTTCGTCCTTTCTTACAGCGAGGGGTTGGCCACCGAATTAAAAGACTCTGGTGTAACCGTAACGGCGCTCTGTCCGGGACCGACCGATACCGATTTTTTCCCGAAAGCAGGCATGCTCGAAACGCGGGCATTTCAGCAGGCAGGACTCATGGCACCGCAGGATGTTGCGGAAGCCGGCTATAAGGCGTTAATGGCCGGTGATCGCGTGATTGTTCCTGGTTTTTCAAACAAAGCGATGGTGTTCCTGCGCCGATTGATTCCCGAATCGCTTCAGGCGAAATTGAATGAACTTCTAACGGATGACGTCCCCCCGGACCAGCAGAAGCGGGACAGGGGCGTTCGAGAGGCGAAGGAGTAATCTGTCAACGGGTATTTTTGAACTCAGTAGCTTTTCTGGCAAAACTGAGTTGAGCGTCTAGACTGGTCTGTGGATCTATCCAGGCGCTCATTTTTCAAGCTCGTGGCGGGTGTTGGCTTGGCTTCGGGCCTCTCCGGAGCCGGTGCTGCCGGATACGCCTTTAATATCGAACCACGTCAAATTGTTCTACAAAATTGCAAGATTCGGATCAGTGGTTTGCCGCCTGCCTTCGATGGATTCAAAATCGCGCTTTTTTCCGATCTCCACCTATTTCCGTACACAAAGTTAGAACTTGTGCGGGAAGCAGTAAACCTGGTCAACTCATTGCAACCTGATCTGGCAATCATCGCGGGGGATTTCGTCTACAAACAATTAGCTGCGGTTTTCGATCTTGTTCCCGTATTGAGCGAGCTCAACCCGCGGCTCGGCACGTTGGCCGTCCTGGGAAATCATGATCATTGGAAGGGAGCACATGTTATCGTGCAAGCCTTACAGAAAGCAGGGGTTCGCTTTTTGATTAATGACGGAATCGAAATCCAGCGCGGGTCCAAATCGATCTTTGTTGCAGGAATCGATTCCGTCTGGGCAGGTGTTCCTTCTCCCCAGGCCGCATTTGCAAAACGACGGGGGAAAATCCCGACTATCCTTGCGCTACACGAACCGGATGGCATTGCTAAAATATCACAGAATTTTCCGGTTGACCTTCAGCTCTCCGGACACAGCCATGGCGGCCAGGTTCGGTTGCCTTTGTCCGGTGCTATCGTTCTGCCACCTTGGGGCCAGAAATATGATTTAGGCCTATATCAAGTCGGAGAGTCTCAGCTTTATACCAATCGTGGGATCGGAGTGGTCGGCGTGCCGATCAGGTTCAATTGTCCACCCGAGGTTACGAACATAATTCTGTGCGCTTGACCAGGAGTGCAGACCGAGTCTCATAAGATTTCATAAGGCCGGTAGACTCATTGGTTCAGCTTATCAGCTTTATCAGCTTATTTTGGGTTCACAGCAGTTGATAGGGATCTACGTCCACTCCAACGTGAACCTTTTCCGGGAATGTCAGACTATCCAAAACCCCTCTTAGCAGCTCGCTCAAACGTCGAATCCTTTTTGTCCGGAGCAGGATCTGAAAACGATAAAATCCCTTTGCTCTTTCGATGGGTGCCGGAACCACAGGGTGTATCGTGAAGCGATCATCGAGTCGCTCTGTGAGTCTTCGGTGGATCGTTTCCGCGGTAAACTCCGCTTTTCGCCGGTGCTCTGAACGAACGTGAACCAGCACCAAGTGAACAAACGGCGGGTATTCGCAACGCTCGCGGAATCCAATTTCTTGTTCCCAGAAACCATCAAAATCGTGATGACGGGCGAATTGGATTGAAGGATTAAAAGGAGTTGAGCTCTGAACCAATACTTCCCCCGCGACCTCACCACGACCCGCTCGTCCCGCAACCTGGGTCAAAAGTTGAAACGTTCGTTCTCCGGCCCGAAAATCAGGCACATGGAGGCCTGTATCAGCATTGATGATCCCGACCAGAGTGACATTTGGAAAATCCAGGCCTTTAGCAATAATCTGCGTTCCGATAAGAATATCAATTTTGCCACTTCGGAACCCTTGCAAAGTCTGTCGATAAGCATCCTTCCGGCTCATGGAATCGGCGTCCATCCGTGCGATAGCTGCTTGGGGAAAGAATGTTTTCACTAACCCTTCAACCTTCTCCGTTCCGTAGCCAGCATAGCGGATGGACGGATCGCGGCAACTCGGGCAGATTTTGGGCGCAACAGAGCTGCCGGCACAAATATGGCATTTCAGGCGTTTTTCCGTCAGGTGGTAGGTGAGAGAAATACTGCAGTTCGGGCATTCCGCCACGTAGCCGCATTGGTTACAGATCAGCGAAGTCGCAAATCCTCGCCGATTGAGAAACAGCATCGTTTGCTCTTTCTTCGTGAGACGCTCTTCAATCGCTGTCGACAACGTTCGCGAAATCGCGGAAGGCTCCTTTCTTATTGAAAATTCGCGTCGCAAATCGATTACGCGAATAATCGGAAGTTGCCGATCATCCACCCTTGTCTTGAGTTCCAGAAGGAGGTATTTGCCAGATCGGACATTGTAGAAACTCTCTATGGAAGGCGTGGCGCTTCCAAGCAACACAGCACATTTTTCTATTTGGGCTCGGACAATCGCCAGATCGCGACCGTTATATCGCGGCGATTCCTCCTGTTTGTATGAGGTCTCGTGTTCTTCATCGACCACTATCAGCCCCAGGTTTTTGACGGGAGCAAAAATGGCGCTTCGAGCTCCAATTGCTATTCTTGCCTTTTGATCGCTTAACCGGTGCCATTCATCATGACGTTCGCCGGTCGACAGATGACTATGAAGCACAGCCACAAGATCCGACGAGAACCGCATTTTAAATCTCTCAACCGTTTGCGGCGTCAAAGAGATTTCCGGGACCAATACCAATGCACCAAAACCTTTATTCAGGATCGATTCGATTGCTTGCAGATAGATTTCGGTCTTCCCGCTGCCTGTGATTCCATGCAGTAAAATGGGTTGATTGGTTTTTGTTTCGAAAGCTTCGATGATTTTACGCAATGCTTCTGCCTGCTCGCCGTTCAGGGTTAGCGGCCTATCTGGCAAAAACTGTTCTTCGCCATGGGGATCTCGAGTGACCGGTCTCGAGTCAATGCGAAACCAACCACGATCAACGAGCTGCTGAATTGTCCGATCTGTGGAGAATCCCTTTAGTTCCTGCCAAGGAATAGGCGCCCCAGTTTCAGCCGCTATTCGAAGTATTTCGGCCTGCCGTGGAGCTCTCGCCTTAAGCTGTGCAAGCTCCTCTG
>JAFAXJ010000362.1 GCA_019241095.1 Verrucomicrobiota bacterium
TGGCGCGTCGCCGCTTACGGTTTTCTGGAAAATTCTACTTCCATTGACAATGCCGGGATTAGTTTCGACCGGACTTCTAGCTTTTATCGCTGCCTGGAATGAGTTCCTCTTCGCCTTGACCTTTACCATCACCGATAATGTAAAAACGGTTCCGGTTGTAATTTCTCAGTTCAGCGGGAGCAGTGCCTACGAGCAGCCGTGGGGATCTATCATGGCTGCCTCCATGGTCGTTACAATTCCCTTGGTGGTCTTAGTCATGATTTTCCAATATCGCATTGTCGCCGGGCTAACCGCTGGTGCCGTGAAAGGGTAAGATCACAATTCGCCTGAAAAGCTCTCCAGGCAATTGCAATTTCAGACCCTGAGCGGTTTGCGACTGTTTAAAAAGCCGTTCGATCGCCGCAAAGTGCATGTAATCTCGAGGCTTGGTGTTTAATTAGCTGGAAATGGCTTTTCGATTCCTAGTCGATGAGGCGCCTGCGGCGGCTATTCACCGGATTGCGGGCGAACGTCTAAAGCGTATCATTGCATTCGTAGAAGAGGCGCCGAAACCTAGTGGGGAATCGATCCACAAGGCACGGAAGGATCTCAAAAGTTTGCGCGCACTGCTTAGGCTATCGCGGCGGGCGATTAACTCGGAAATTCAGCAAAGAGAAACTGAGGTCTTCCGTAATGCCGGGCGGACCCTATCAGGTGCACGTGACGCTCAGGTTATCTTGGACTGGGTCGAAAAGATTCTCGATAAAAATAATCGTATCAGTGGCCGAAAACGTAAGCTCACTGACACGATCCGACAGAAGCTAAAGCAGGAAGCTGCAGCGGTTGTTCCTCCAAAAATCCTCCATGGGCTTGTGGACGATCTAAGAAATGCGCAAAGCCGTCTTGATAGTTGGTTCCCGAAAACATTGCAAACAGATTTAGATAGTTGGGATTACGTCATTGGCGCTGGATTGCGTAAAACGTACAGAAAAGGAAGAAAACTGGCGGAACAGGTTAAGCAAGTTGGAATCACCAATGTGAGCGAGGAGAGTTGGCATGATCTCCGAAAGTGTGCCAAAGCTCTGGGCTACCAGATCAGATTGTTGGAAATGGTTTGGCCCGGTCCTTTGAATGCTTTAGGGCGCGAAATAGACGGGCTGACTGAGTTCCTCGGAAACAATCACGATTTAGCAGTGCTGAGGGAGCGTATTTTGAACGAGCCCTACCAGCCGACAGATAAGCAGGATGTAGCAGAGACCAGAAAGATTTTTCTTGATGCGATTGAACGGCGAAAGCGTCATCTCAAGGCCAAAGCTTACCAACTCTCCCTGAAGATCTACGCCGACAAGTCACGCCAATTCCAAGAGCGTCTAGGAAAATATTGGGAATTCTGGCGGGCAGGCAATACAACCAAAGGTCATTCTCCAGCTGTGAGAAAATCTGTCACCAGTCCCGATCAAAAATCCTTGCAGAGCTAAACTCATTTGCGAATCGCCAGTGCGGCGTTGCTGAAAGCCGGGTCGCCTGTAATCTCTCGCCCAAACCATTGCGGAGGCCGAAAGTCTGCAGCGGCGCTCTCTGAAGCAAATTCTATTTCCGCCGTCACAAGGCCAGAGTTGTTGCCCTCATATATATCGAGATCAACCCGGTGCCCATCGGATAAGTATAACGCAAAACGCCGTTTCATTACTCGACAGTCTTCAGTAAATGGCCAAAGCGCTTCCGCTGCTTCTGGATCTAGTCTGACTTCGATTTCCGCCCGGGACAGGCCGGCTCCGGCTTTGAAGGTCAATACCGCCGATTCTCCCTGGATTTTACGGACCCGTACCTCCAGTCCGTGAGGACCTGCATGCGTTACTAAATAGCCTTGCTCGATTCCTTTGGGATCAGCCATTTGGAGCTCAGGCAAAGCATCGATCAGAAATTTTCGCTCGGTCTCGATGCTCATCTATTTAGGCGTTGGAGTAGGAGTTCCAGGTTTAAAGATCGTGATACTCTTTAATTGATTACCAAGATCGCGAACTTCGGCTTGCAATGTGTCAATCTGAGTACGCATTTCGGAGTTCAGCTGCTCGCGACGAGGTGTAAGCTCAGGCAGAAATAACATTGCAATGATGCCAATGATCAGACCCAGCAAGAAAGCAATGAAGAACCTCATTCAGTCTTTATGTACAAGAAATCTGGCCAACGGCCAAGCCAGTTTCCTTTGCCACTTGCTTGATCTTAGAACAGCGTCCATTATCCCCACGTGAGTCGCGAGATCCGAACGATTCGATTGCGACGGCTTCAAGGTCAAATTGGAGAAGTCGCCTACCAGATCACTAAACTTCATTTCTCTCGCTTTCAGGAACCTAAACACGTTTGGTCTCCCCCGATGAACGCATTCAAGTGTTCGTCGTGCCTGCGCGTCTGCGTGGAACTGGCCGGGGTACGACCTGAGAACGTGCAGGTTGAAGTGAGTGCTGAGCGATTGGTAATTCGAGGATACCGAGCCACGCCGGAGCCTATAATTTCTGATGAGCCTATCGAGGCGACAAGACGCAAGCCGGTGAGAGTTCTGACGATGGAGATACATCATGGAGAATTCGAGCGTGAGATCGAACTGCCTGAGGACCTGGATCCGGAACGTTTTACTACGCAATGGGATAACGGCTTACTTTGGATCCTGATCCCAAGGAAGGCGCATGCTTAGCGCGTTTCTCTCTTTGAAATCTAAAGACCAGTAGAGACGCGGACGACATAATGATGAGGGTATCTCAATTTCAAAGAATTATAAAGAATCATCAGGCCAGATCAGGCGTACTTTATTTGCATGAGCCAGGAAGAACATAATCTTATTCAACCGGCGGAGTGGGCCAAGGCTCCAGGAATTGGAGAACAGCCCCCAACTCAAGAAAACAGCAGCTTGTCCAGACAAACATCGGATCCGGTCGGCTCTGTTGAGGTTTTGCCTATTCTTCCCTTGCGCGGCCTGGTTTTGTTCCCAGCCATGGTAGTTCCGCTGAACGTTGCGCGGCCTTCCGCTTTGAAGCTCGTCGATTCTGAACTTCCAGAGAACAAGCAAATTGGCTTGGTCACTCAAAAGGACGAACAACAGGAACGGCCGGAGTTAGGGGATCTCTACCATGTCGGTGTTCGAGGACAAATTCTGAAGCTCATCCGCCAGCCTGACGGTGTTGTAGTCTTGATCATTCAGGCGATGAACCGAATCGAAATCGGGCCATTCGTACAGACCGAACCGTATCTGCGTGCGGAGGTGCGCCCGAGAGAAACCGCGACTCCTCCGGAAGATGACACGGAGTTTCGAGCCGCTTTCAACAACCTTCGCAGCTCTGCCTTGAAGCTTCTGGAGCTCTCTCCGGAAATCCCTGATCAAGCAAGAGCTGCGCTGGTCAATCTGGAAAATCCGGAGCAGTTGGCCGACTTAATGGCCGGCAATATAGCCATCGATGTGAGCCAGAAACAGGCGATGCTTGAAGAGGCTTCCTTACTGCGTCGCATCCGTATGGTACAGGAGGCTCTTCAACGGCAGATCGAAATTGCTGAGCTGCAACAGAAGTTGCGCAAGGATGTGGAAGGACAATTCTCGGACACTCAGCGCCGCGTTTACCTGAGAGAACAGCTCAAAGCAATCCAACGAGAGTTGGGCGAGGAAGATGTTGACAGCGGTGATCAGGCCGAACAACTGCGAAAACGGCTGCAAGAAGCCGGCGCGCCCGAACTGGTCATGAAAGCAGCCGAGAAAGAGCTTAAACGACTTGGCCACGTTCCAACAGCCAGTCCTGAATATTCTGTCATTGTCTCCTATGTCGAAATGCTGGCTGACTTACCGTGGAATAAATCGACCGAAGATGATGGAGACCTCAGTAAAGCGCAAGCTATCCTGGACCGGGATCATTACGGACTTGAGAAGGTCAAACGACGAATTATCGAGTTTCTTGCTGTAAGAAAACTTAACCCGGGCGGGCGCAGCCCTATTCTCTGTTTTCTCGGACCTCCAGGAGTAGGAAAGACGAGTCTAGGACAATCTATCGCTGACGCTTTGGGACGTAAATTCAGTCGGATCTCTCTCGGCGGAATCCGCGATGAGGCAGAAATTCGAGGTCATAGGCGAACCTATATCGGTGCGATGCCGGGGCGCATCATACAAGAGATCAGGCGTCTTGGAGTTCGAAACCCCGTTCTGATGCTCGATGAGGTTGATAAGATCGGCGCGGATATTCGTGGAGATCCATCAAGTGCGCTCTTGGAGGTGCTAGATCCTCGCCAAAATAACACATTCGTCGATCGTTATCTAGACGTTCCGTTTGACCTCAGCCATGTGATTTTTATCGGAACTGCTAATTACGCCGAAGGCGTCCCGGCGCCGCTGCGTGATCGCATGGAAACAATCACGGTACCAGGTTATACCGAGTTGGAAAAAATGCGTATCGCTCAACAATATCTCGTACCTCGGCAGTTGCAGGAGCACGGATTGAGTCAGGACCAATGTCGTTTTGAGGAAGAGGCTCTGCGAACAATCATCCAGGAGTACACCTACGAAGCGGGCGTTCGCGAATTGGAGCGCCGGATTGCCGCGGTCTGCCGAAGCGTCGCAGCGGAAAAAGCGCGAGGTGTTCACGGCGAGATTATCGCCACTCCGGCTCTTGTTCGTACGGTATTGGGTAATTCGGCCCGAAGCGTACACGAGCAACGCCTTCCGCGTAGCTTAATTGGTGTAGTCACCGGATTGGCCTACACTCCTACTGGCGGCGACATTCTCTTTGTCGAAGCTACTCGTTATCCCGGGAAAGGAGGCCTGCTGCTCACAGGCCAGGTTGGGGATGTGATGAGGGAGTCAATGCAGGCCGCTTACAGTCTTGTTCGATCCCGCGCTAAAGAATTGGCAATCGATCCAGAAACATTTGGGCAAACCGATGTTCATATTCATGTCCCAAGCGGCGGCATACCTAAAGACGGACCGAGCGCTGGTATTGCGATCACTACTGCATTAGCAAGCCTTTTTAGCGCTAAGCCTGTTCGCAATGACCTTGCGATGACCGGCGAGATAACGCTGCGCGGAGTTGTGTTGCCGATCGGAGGGGTTAAAGAGAAAAGCCTCGCTGCATTACGTGCAGGCATCACCGAGGTCCTAATACCAAAAGCGAATGAAAAAGATCTGGAAGAGATCCCGATCGAAGCGCGGCAGAAAATGCAGTTCCGACCGGTAGAGATCATCGACGAAGTCTTAGATTTAGCCCTGATACCGCAATAAGTTTGAGCCGCGAGGGGGCGGCTCAGAACTGTCATGGCGCAGGCCTGACTAAGTAGGATCAAATCAATCCATTGTACTTATGTAAGCAATGGGACTGATTGAACCCACCGGCACAACTACATGCTTATCAAAGCGCCTCATGCTTCTAGGTCTACTACCTTCGGCTATCCCTCAAGAGCCTCGACTACGAACTGTCCGAACAGAGTCATCCCGTGCGCGCCCTGAGCTTTTAGCAGTTCATGGACCTTTCCTCGAGTAGCATCATCCGCAGCGATAACGGCAATGACACTCTTTCCTTGCATAAGCGCCTTCCGATAAAACTGAAGATAATCAGCATCTCTGTCACCCATTTCCACTCCGATACTGAATAGTTTCGCGAAAAAACCTTCCTTACCTGAAACAGCATCCAACTTGGAAGCATCCGCCGGTCCGGATAAAATCCCGATCATGTCTTCACTAAAGCCAGCTCGGTTCAATGCCGAGATCGCGGCTGAGCTTCTGACAGAATCGTCCAGAATAGCGTAGATCTGATTTTCAGGATGGTTTAATTTCTCTTTGCCCTCAAAATTCGTTGCACCTTCCATACTCGTGGTACGTCTGTCGCCCTAGCCCTGGATTGCCGCCCCCGAAAGATCCTATTTGCTGACGCGCGTCCAAATTGCCGTACGCCCGATTGCTGCAATTCCGATATACCCCCGAACCTTTATCCGATCTGCGCCTTCCATCTCAAGATTGCACCGGTAAGTATTACCGGTTTTCGGGTCGTAGATAGTTCCATTCTCCCATCGCGTATCAGTTTTTTTCACAAAGCCAGTCATAAACAACAGCCCAATCAACGGCCTGTTTCTCTTGGAAGCGTCAGGGTTGTGGATATCAGTCTTTATTTGTTCGGCACTAGCTTTCGGTTCGTTAATCGAAATAACACTTCCGACTAAAGTTCCGTTCTTCTCAAGAATTTCGAAGGTTGCATCCTCGTTTTTCCATAATCCTTCCGGGGAAGGAACACCTTCAGCAGACGCGTTCAAAAAGCTAATGAACAGAAGAGCAGTAATGAAGATTTGCGCCATACAAAAACGGCGGTTCTCGAGGGACGCACTACAGACGAAAGATTCCAAACAGTCCGAAAATGATCAGGTAAATTGCAACGATATAATTTAATAATCGCGGAAAAACCAGGATGAGGATGCCCGCGATTAAGGAAATGAATGGCGAGAGACTGACTGCAATGAGAGCTAGCATAGCGCTTTTCTAATTCCGATAACAACTCTGCTTCCTAAGCTGATACACCAGTTGAGAAATCTGCTTTTTGCGGCCATAAAGGAAACATCGCACAACCCTTACAAGAGCCACACTAAATATGTTTCAGTAAGTATTTTTATCCCGGAGTCCGTCGGGCAAAAGCTGATGAAAATAGCGCAAGTTGCTCCATTATATGAAAGTGTCCCCCCTAAGTTATATGGCGGATCGGAACGAGTGGTTTCTTACCTGACCGAGTCTCTGGTCGAGTTGGGACACGATGTAACCCTTTTTGCCAGTGGCGATTCAATAACGAGAGCGCGCCTCGTTCCTGGTTGCGAGGGCGCACTTCGGTTGCAGGGACGCAAAGTCGTGGATCCAATTTCTCATCATGTCCGGCTTATTGAAACGGTTTTTCAGAGGTCGGCAGAGTTCGATGTTCTCCATTTTCACATCGATTATCTCCACTTTCCTTGCGCTCGACGAACTCCTGTCCCTACACTAACGACACAGCACGGGCGACTCGATGTTCCGGATCTACATCCGCTTTTCGAAGCGTTTCCCGACATGAACCTCGTTTCAATCTCCGACTCGCAACGCGCACCGATTCCAAAAGCGAAATGGATGGGTACCGTTTATCATGGCCTGCCCCCTGACCTCTACGAGCTTGGGGAAGGGTCCGGAAATTACTTGGCTTTCCTGGGCCGGTTTGCACCCGAGAAACGTCCTGATGTTGCTATCGAAATCGCAAAACGGACCGGTCGAAAATTGAAGATCGCCGCCAAGGTTGATCCAGCCGATAGGGAGTATTTCAAAAAGGAAATTCAGCCGTTGCTTCAACATCCACTGATTGAGGTTTTAGGAGAGATTGGAGAAGAGGATAAACGCGTTTTTCTTGGCGATGCATTAGCTTTGCTTTTTCCAATTGACTGGCCTGAGCCTTTTGGGCTTGTCATGATTGAAGCTATGGCATGCGGAACCCCCGTTATCGCGTATCCCAACGGTTCAGTACCGGAAATCATAGAAGACCAAAAAACAGGATTCCTGGTTTCAGATGTTGAAGAGGCAGTTGCGGCTGTTAATCGGCTGGATACTCTCAATCGATTTGAAATCCGCAAAGTCTTCGAAAACCGATTCAGTGCCGGCCGAATGGCGCTTGATTACCTCAGACTTTTCCAAAAAATCTCCTCTAAGGAACTCTCACCACGATCTGGACAATGAACGATGTAATCGAAATCGAAAACGAATACTATATCCGAGCTACTTCGTCGCTCGCCGACAAACGCACTCGTGTGCTGATGCATGGAGATATGTTTGCCGTATTTGATCGAAACGGAGATTTCCAGCCGTTAGGATCAGGCGAGCACGGATTGTTCTATAAAGAGATGAGGCACCTTTCGAGGCTCAGCTTGCGATTGCCTGACAATCGGCTGCTTCTACTCAGCTCCACCATCCGCGAGGACAATGCCGTTTTGAGCGTGGATCTTACCAACCCAGACATGCAGTTGAAAAATGGGGATCATTTCCCGCACAGCACCGTTCATGTTTATCGTGCCAAGTTCATTTGCGAAAACACCTGCCAGGAAAGTATCAGCATTCGAAACTATGGCTTGACTCCAATCTCTTTCTCTCTCGCAATCGACTATGAGGCCGACTTCAGCGACATTTTTGAGGTAAGAGGCTATCCGCGGGAACGTCGAGGGACCTATCTGGAGCCGCAGGTTTCACCATCCACCGTTACTCTTGGATATCTGGGACTCGATCACGTCCTCAGACAAACCACAATTTCAACCTCCGTTGCGCCGAAGGAAATCAGTGCCGGTTCGATGCTGTTCCTCCTCACGCTGGAGCCGGGGGAAGAGCAGGATTTTCATCTCACGATAGCTTGCCAAAACGGTGACCATGTCAGTTCCATCTCATTCGTTGAAGGCGAAAGCCAGGTCGAATCAGTTCACATGGGTGTGGCCGCGTGCGAAGTCTATACTTCCAACGAACAGTTTAATGATTGGATTAATCGCTCAAGCGCTGATCTCCGGATGATGATCACTCAGACCGACTATGGCCTATACCCGTACGCGGGTGTGCCTTGGTTCAGCACGATTTTCGGGAGAGATGGGATTATTACGGCCTTCGAATACCTCTGGATTGAACCTAAAGTGGCTAGTGGCGTCCTTCGCTATCTCGCGGCAACTCAGGCAACTGAGATTAGCCCTGAGCAAGACGCCGAACCCGGCAAGATCTTGCACGAGACACGCCAAAGCGAGATGGCCTGCATAGGAGAAGTCCCTTTTCAGCGGTATTACGGCAGCGCGGATTCCACCCCTCTTTTCATTTACTTGGCAGCCGCCTACTTCGAACGAACGAACGATCTCGCGCTACTCAAACAGATCTGGCCGAACATCGAAAAAGCTTTGACCTGGTTAAATGAATTTGGCGATCGGGACAACGACGGCTTTGTCGAATATGGACGCGCTGCTTCGAAGGGGCTCATTCATCAAGGCTGGAAGGACTCCTATGACTCTGTATTCCATGCTAATGGGGAGCTAGCGGAGGGGCCGATCGCATTATGCGAGCTCCAATCGTATGTGTACGCAGCTAAGAACGGGATTGCTCACGTCGCTGCAGCTCTGGGTTATAATGATAAAGCGAACGATCTGAGAAAAGAGGCCGCAGTTCTCAAAGAAAGGTTTGAGTCTGCCTTCTGGTGCGATGAGCTTTCACTTTATGCGTTGGCGTTGGACGGGAAAAAGCGTCAATGCGCTGTGCGTGCTTCAAATGCGGGACAGTGCCTCTTTTCCGGGATTGCAAGCAGGAACCATGCTGAATTGGTAAGGAATCGGTTGAGCAATGAAGATTTCTTTTCCGGTTGGGGGGTTCGAACCATTGCTCGAGGCGAGGAGCGCTACAACCCCATGTCGTATCACAACGGCTCGGTATGGCCTCACGACAATGCAATAATTGCTTACGGCTGCGGCTATACAGATCAGAAAACACTGGCATCAAAGATTATGACGGGCCTTTTTGATGCATCGATTGTGCTAGATCTGCATCGTTTGCCTGAACTGTTTTGCGGCTTTCAGCGCCAAATCGGCAAATCTCCAACGGCCTATCCCGTGGCCTGCTCTCCACAAGCTTGGGCTGCTGGGTCTGTATTTTTGATATTGCAGGCCTGCCTTGGTTTAACAATCAAGGCCTCTGAATCTCGATTGTATTTGTATCATCCACGACTCCCGGATTCGATCGAAAGAGTCAAGATCAGAGACCTTCATGTCGGTGAAGGCGCAGTAGACCTTGAACTGGTACGGGCTGCGGAGTCGGTGAGTACAAACATTCTGCGCAGAAAAGCTCGTGTTGAAGTTGTTACCGTTGAATAAGACGTTACAAAAGGCCATTTCTATTTGCTTCTCATCGTCTTCATTATCAAAGCTGCGACTTGTTTTAACTTCTATACATGACGAGCAAAAACAGTACTGGACTCCCAGAATAAACGCTCTAAAGTCGCTCTCGTCTGCCTCCTGTAGGGCCGACCAACCACTTATTTGTCATGGATTTTAATAATTCGATTGATCGGATGTCCCTGCCCGAAAACACCTCTCCAAACGCCATCCCTTTGATCTCCCGAAGCATCATCGGTCTGGCTGTTTTTTTCGCCGCAATCGCGAGCGCACATGCTCAAAATGTCCTCTACGCGAGTGTTACCAACAACACTTCCGGCGAGATTGACACAATCGATGCGTCCGGAAATGCGAAGCCTTTTGTTACCGGGCTCAGTTTCCCTCAAAGTATAGCCTTGAATTCCGGCGGCGATCTGTTCGTTGCCGATAATGGGACGGAACAGATCGATCAAGTAAGCCCAACCGGTAATTTGAGCGTGTTTGCTTCCGGGCTATTGGCCGGTGGATTAGCGATTGACTCAGCAGGTAACGTTTATGTTGCGAACGATAATAACGGACAGATCGACCGGTTCAATTCACAAGGCGTTGAAGACAGCACCCCTTTTGCAACCGGATTAAGCTCACCCGCCGGTTTGACGTTTGATTCTAGCGGCAATCTTTTCGCAGCTGATTCCGGTTCCGGTACTATTGACAAGATCACGCCGGCAGGCCAACTCTCGACCTTTGCTTCCGGTCTGAATAGTCCTACCGAACTGAAATTTGATACATCAGGCGACCTTTTCGTTTCTAACTTCTCGCAAGGCACAGTTCAAAAGTTTGCTTCTGGGAGTACAACTCCTAGCACGTTTGTCTCCGGTCTGGTTTCACCTGCAGGCCTGGCATTTGATAAGAGCGGGAACCTTTTTGTCGCAGATTTTCTTGCATCGACAATTGACGAAGTAAGTCCCGACGGCACCGTCAAAAGTCCGCCATTTCTTTCACCCATCAATGCTTATGATCTCGCATACGGCGCGGCTCCAGTGCCCGAACCTAATATATTTGCGAGTCTCTGGGTGGGTTTAGTCAGTTTAGGTGGATTTGGGTTTCTTCGCCGCCGTGTTGTAAGAAGTTAGCCGTTCTCTATAATCCGTCAGTCAAAAGGCTTGCCCTAGGGCAAGCCTTTTTTGGGTGTTTTGCGCCAGGATTTAAATGTTGGTCCGTTAAGTTTCATCAAGCAGTGGCAATGAATCGAACCAGCTTTGGACCCTAGGCGCTGACATCTGCTTGCCCTCTGAAATATTGAGCTTGGTTCTATGTTCGCATCTCAAATTAACGTCCAAAATGCCGTTTTTAAATTCAATGAGGCCTATTTTTCTATCTTTGCTGGTCTACGCTTTCGCAAGCACTAGTGGTTTCTCCGATGTATTAACCTACCACAATGATGCGCAACGAACTGGCTTAAACTCCAATGAGATCAACTTAACTCCCGCAAACGTTAATCCGGCTACGTTCGGATTACTCAGAAACTTGTCGGTGGATGGTCAAGTTTATGCACAGCCTTTGTATGTTTCGAGTGTCTCGATCCTGGTCGGAACAACTTTTAAAGGTCGAC
>JAFAXJ010000498.1 GCA_019241095.1 Verrucomicrobiota bacterium
ACGCTCGTTCCACTGGATGGATCGCCAAAAAACTCTGGAGACTCTTTTCTCCATACTAGCTCCAAACGGAGCTGTGGTTTTGTTTCACGATTCCCATCTTGAGGATCCCGAAAACCAGTGGACGGCTAGATATGACGCGCTTTTAAAACCTTACGCCGAAAAAGACCCTGGCTCGTATCGGCATCGCAGCAATGAGCCTTCCTGGCTAACTCATCAATCCGTTCTGCTCCGCTCGCCTTTCTCAACGCTCGAGAGGATATCAGTGATTGAACGCATTCAGACGCCAATGGATCGCCTTGTGGACCGAGCCCTTTCCATGTCAAGCACCTCTCCCGAACGCCTCGGAAATCAGCTGTCCTCCTTCATCGAAGAGCTAAGGCAAATTTTGCAGCAAGAATCGCGAGACGGATTTATTACCGAGGTGGTCGAATTTGAGGCATCAATGGCATTCAAACGCTAGAGTCGAATGTCTGAGAGGCCAAACGTTGTTCAACGAGCTGCTATATGAGGTGCGAGAAGCAGCGATCGTTCTAATTAGGAATCAAGCGAGATGTTTTTGCGGCCTTAAGCAGAAAACGCCTTAAATCGCCTTTAAACGCCTTTATAGCTAAGTGTTGTAGCTCATTGCGGGATTTTCTATTAGGCACAAGGACACGCTCTTTGGCTCACACGAGAGCAGCTTGATTCACCTACCTTCTATAATTCCTTTTGCTTTGATGGTGGCGACACTCCGTAGCGCAATTGTACTTCAGGCTTTCATCCGAACCGATTCCGGCTGACCATCGCCGTCTTATTCCCGAGCTGGTTGAGCTTCTCTTCGAACATCCATTCGCTCATCGTACCTGGGTGCTATTAAAGAGCTTACCGGAACCAGGTTGGTTTCTTTTGTGCTCCGGTGAGGTCAGACATTGGCGCTTCACGAAAGTCAGTTCAGGCTTGTGGAGTAATCGAGTTGTACCAAGCGACTGGATTTCTCAAAAACCCACAAAAGAAAGTTTTCCGAGCCAACGACAAACCTCCGTGATTCCCAAGCACTTCAGTGGTCTGGAATGTTATGCTTGGCAAAATCGTCGAGCGGTAATCCCACCAGAGTCCGGACTTAGCTCGAGAAAAAAAGAAAGCTTGCGCACCGCGAATGCGGCCGAGAGCCCATCTGAAAAAACTTCCTATCTCGGTCCCAAAAGGTTGATCAGCCTCTCATCCCAGTCGATCGCTTTTGGCTTTCCAATTTTGATTTTGATGAAATCGGGATGTGCCGGATTGAGAATGTAGTTGAGTTCGCTTGGGACAACGACGCTCGGAACAGCCAGGACTGCGCTTCTGCCTTCCGCCACCCATTTAGTGCCGATATTCTTTGTTGAATTGGGTTCTGGGCTTTGCCGCCAATCTCCGGGCAGCTCGCCCGCTTCGAGCGTTTCGATCAGAGTCTCAGGAATCTGTGCCTCTATCAAAACGTATGATGCCAAGAGTCCTGGTCGACTTGTTCGCACCAGAATTTCAAGCTGCGCCAGGCTCTCGCTTTGAGAAGCATAAACAACTGCGGTGCGTTTGTGGATCCAGCGACCACCATATTTCGCGCTTCCTTCTCCTGAAAAAGCGCTATCGACATATCTTCGCTGAACAATTCGCCAGACCGACCTCATCAACTCCCAGAGCTACGCGATAATCCCATGCTCGAGCCGGCCTAGTAAGTCCTCGACCACCTGGGCGCCAGGTTCAGTGTCCGCGTACTCAAGCGGAATCTCTCCACCCAATGCAAACTGTGGCGATTTCAACCATTCTCTTGCGCTTTCCACATTCCCGAAAACTTCCCGAGCTCGTTCAGCGAGCTTCGCCACCCGAATAAGACGTTCCGACTCGTCGGGGCGAAACCTGCCGTCTCGCAACCGCCTCTTTACGGTTCGCTGCGAGACTCGGATAACCGTTGAGAGCTTGCCGTCGGACACAGCAAGCGCTTGTCTGAGCCATCCATAAATATTCGATTTGAGGCCTTTTCGCACGATCGAAACCATCTCAGCAGCATCAGAGTCCAACTCGGGTCGTCTCCCTACATCAAGGGCGAGCTCCGAACTTTTCCGGTATGGCTTGTTTGTTGGCATATGGCATAGTTTCGCATGCCAGAAGCCACACCGCAACATGCTGAAGTGAGCCAGGGAAATATTCTAGGCCACCGGAGTCGTTTCTCGAGCGGTGACCGACAAGAAAAGTCAGTAGGCGCGGGCATTGTTCTTCCTCAAAAGTGAGGTCTTCACGTTTCCTCTCTCTTCTTTAAAGGCAAAGAAAAGACGACTAAGACCCAGGTCTTCGTCGTTTACTCTTTTTACTCTTTCTTTTAAGACTTTATGCATAAAGCGTACCAGAAGAGAAGCGCCGACGTGTGCTAAGGGATCAGCTTCTCCAAGTGGTTCGACAAGAGGAATTTGAATCCTATAAATTTTGTTCCACGACGACGATTATATCTCGATTAAGCATCGCTGCAGGCCCGGAAAAGTGAGCTTTATACAGGCAGAAGTGAGGAAGTTACGTGTCAAAAGTGAGGTCTTTACGGGTAAAGGTGAGCTAATTACGTGAAAAGGTGAGGTTTATACGTACCAAAGTGAGTTTTTTACGGAAAGCGAGAATGCTTGAACTGGTATCCCTGCAACCGGCTCGGGTATGAGCTACCAGTGAACGGGTTTTAGGGAGCTCCGGCGGAAGCGAATCTCTCGGGAGCCTTGAAAGGTGTTGGTTTGGGGAGCAGGAATTTCGCTCATCCAGGGCTGAGCAGGCACAAAATGAGGTAAATACGGGACTTAAACTAGAGGCACGTACGCTAGTGGTTGGACAAGCGAAAGCATAAACAAAAGTGAGGTTTTTACGTGCACCAAAAACACCGTTTCTAATTACTCTGGACCCTTGGAGGCTCGGGCTCATAGCTTTGGAGGGAAAGAGCCCGAGCTTTAATGCCAGTTCTAGGCCAAAGGAAGCTTCCCATCCGGAGTCAAAGTGAGCTGAAAACGAGTTCAGACGCATGGCTTCCAATGGTCTGTAGTGCCTTAACTTCAATGACTTACATGTTACTTTGAAGATCCGACCTCCAAATCTCTCCACAACACAGCGACA
>JAFAXJ010000509.1 GCA_019241095.1 Verrucomicrobiota bacterium
CGATAAGCTCAATAGTTTTAACCCCAAATCTCGTCGCAAGAATCCGGTCATGCGTTGTGGGCGCCCCCCCTCTCTGGAGATGGCCGAGAACGACGCAGCGGGTTTCTTTACCAGTACGTTGCGCGATCTCTCGCGCAACGATCTCACCGATACCACCCAGCCGATATTCACCCTGCAAGGTTGGCAGATAAGATTGCTCGCCCAATCTGGATTTGGCTCCCTCAGCGACGACGACCAGTGTACTTTGGTAACCTTCTTCCTCTCGCTGCAGAACAGTCTCTGCCACCGCTTGCCACTCGAACGGGATCTCGGGGATCAGGATAATATCAGCGCCACCCGCAACGCCGCCGAAAAGAGCAATCCAACCGGCGTGCCGACCCATAACCTCTAAAATCATAACCCTTTTGTGGCTCATAGCGGTGGGATGCAATCGATCGAGTGCTGCGGTCACGCAGTCCACCGCTGAATAGAAGCCAAATGTCAGCGCAGTCGCTTCCAGGTCATTATCAATGGTTTTGGGAACTCCGATGATCGGAAATCCAGCCTCAAAAAGCTGCAAGGCTGTGGTAAGCGAACCATCGCCACCGACAACTACCAGGCCGTCGATTCTCAGCTCAGCGAGAGTTTCCCAGGCTTGCTTAATGACCTCGAATGGAATGGAGATTTTTTCTCCTGCGCCCTGTTTCGCGACAAAATGACCTTTGTTTGTCGTTCCTAAAATGGTTCCACCTATTTGAATGATATCCGCAGTGGATGCCCGATCGAGCATCAGGTATCGCGCTGGCGGCAACAAACCCTCAAACCCATCTCGGAACCCGAAAACTTCCCAACCTATGTTTTCAGCAGCCTTTGTGACACCGCGGAGAACTGCATTCAAACCTGGACAGTCGCCTCCGCTTGTCAAAATGCCGATTCTTTTTTTCTGCATAGCGTTTCCCTTACAATCAGTGGACAGCTGCCGGACGGCCGATTGCCGCCCATTGATCATAAAGAGTCCATGCCCTCCCAAGGAGTTGATCTGCAGCAGTGAATCGATCGACCGCCCCAAGTACGACGATATTCACTCTTCTTTTGGTCACGTACGTCGTGTTTCCTTGCTGGGTGACTTCAGGATCGCGCTGAGCAGAAACGATGATACAATCGCCCGCCTTGGCGGTTCTTCCGGTTTTAATCCCGTCAATTCCGTTTTTCCCAAGAAGCTCATTCGTGTTGTGAAGGATGTACTGAATGCTTTGTCCTAAGCGATTCAAAGAAATTTTCCGTTCTTTTTGAGAGACGTAGAAGCGAAAAGCGGCATCATTCATGGCGTAAGTGGCTAGTTTAGAGAGATCGAGGGCTGTCGAGTACGGCTGCAAACCCGAGACCGGTTCAAGACCGTGAGGGTTGACAAATAATGTCCTTACCATGCCAATGTGTCGGGCAAGCGCGTTCATCTGAGAAACAAACGCTTCCACTGCGCCTAAATCCTGGAGTTCCGGCCCGCCTTGGGCTCGAAGCCCAGCGCCCACATAGTACGCCAAAGTGGTAGCAGCTATATTATCCGATCCCATCATTGCGGAGTAAAGGAGGTCTCGATAGCTGACCAGATCGTTGGGTTGCAAGCCCACCGGATTTGTGCTCCCGGAGATTGCAAAAACCTGAACGGGCACAGCCACTAACTGAGAAAGGTCAGTTCCGCTTTTTGCTGCCCAATCCAGCACGACCTTTACCGTCGCAATCTTTGTGAGGCTAGCAACCGGTCGTTTCTGCTCAGCTCTGTACGAATCTAAGACATGGCCAGTAATTGCGTCGCTCAGCACGTAAGATGAAGCCACCTGGGCGTTTGCCTGTAAAGGAAACTCCAGATTCACAGCCAAAAGGAGGCACGCTCCAAAAATCTTCCACATGATTGTTAGACGGCGCTCAGTGTAATGAGGTTGTTAATGTGTGCAATCCGGAACTCACTCATCCAATGGCGGCGATGGCGCGTCGAGGGAGAGGATTGGCGCTGTCTCTGGAGTCCAGGGATTTTGCACAAAGTTGCCTTCTTCAATTCTGGCGATTGTTATTGAGCAAAGCCCTAAGACCAGGTTCACATTAAGGCCCATAAACATTGGCCCAAATGGCTGAAGATTAAAGTGCGCAAGTTTGAACAGTCTCCTCG
>JAFAXJ010000073.1 GCA_019241095.1 Verrucomicrobiota bacterium
TTGCACGCATGTGTTCGCGGACTCTGGAAGGTTTTGCGCCTCGTTACGGTCGGAATCGGATTATACAAGTACTAACGGGTA
Source organism: Verrucomicrobiota bacterium (assembly GCA_019241095.1). Taxonomy (GTDB): domain Bacteria; phylum Verrucomicrobiota; class Verrucomicrobiia; order Chthoniobacterales; family JAFAMB01; genus JAFAXJ01. Next base: position 82 of record JAFAXJ010000073.1, read on the forward strand.
GTCAAGCCCGGGAAGTGCTGGATGCTCGGCTTACGGATTTGAGTACTTACGGGTTGCTCAAGGAAAATTCCACAGACTATTTGCATGAACTCTTTTATGAACTGGAAGAGGCAGGACTGCTTTACTCGACCGGTGGTCAGTACCCGACGATAGGTCTGACTGAAGCTGGGCTGGCCGTGATGCGAGGACACGGAAATTTTCAAATAGCGTGGCCCCAGGAGAAGCCGGCCAGGAGCCAGCAGAAAGCAGTGGTGTTGGCAGAATCCGAGACTCCTTTCGATGGTGCCCTGCTTGAATTGCTCAAACAAATTCGGGCTCAGCTGGCTGAGAAACAAGGTGGCGTTCCGAACTATATCATTTTTTCAGACGAGACATTGAGACACTTCGCTCGCATCAAACCTCGCTCGCTAGAAGCTGCACGCCGGATTCGTGGCGTTGGAGAAATGAAAGCGTCCAGATATATGCCCGCTTTTCTCGATGCCATCATCGACTTTGAAGCTTGCAAAAAAAATGAGGAAACCACAACGAAGGGCCGGTCAGACGTTTAAAGCCTCTCTGATTTTTAAAAGAACATCTTTCTCCCGGTACGCTCTTTCGATGCGAAAACGGAGCAAAGGAATGTTCGCTTGAGCGAAAAGCTCATCTAAGAGTTGATCGCGATTGCGCCGGTCCGGACGCTGATGCGTGTTGTCATCCAATTCGAGACCGGCAACCGGGCGAAAATTTTGATGCTCAACCAGAAGAAAATCAATATGCTTACAGGCGATAGACCAGAAGAGCCGTTGACGGGCAGATCCGCTGCTGCTTTGAAGCTCAAACATGTCTGCGATCCGGACTTTGGACAAAATGTGATACTGCCCATCGACCGCCTGATCCAGCGTTTCGTAAAAGCGTTGTTCTGCGGGTGTCAGAAGACTTTTGACTGGGGAAACGTAGACCGTGGGCTCCAGTAGATGACGGACTATTCTGCCGGCGAACAACAGAGCGCCGACGACACACGCCCCAAAGATGATGGCATTCCAGGGAATATTAATAAATGATGCATAGTTTGAGAAACGCGCTACGCCAATCCTATTTGCTTCGCGCAGATTACTCTGTTTCAGTAGGCGCTTATCCCAATGCCATTTGATCTCAAAAAAATCGTTTCAGCCCGGATGGGGGAAAACTATGAGTTGCACAGCCATTACGTAAATCCCACGCTGGTCGAGGTCCTGCGGATCACCGGCTTTGACCGAGTTTACGTGAAAGCTCAAGGCGCTTACTTGTATGACGCGGCTGGTAATCCGTACCTCGATTTTCTAAGCGGCTACAGTGTGTTTAACATGGGTCGCAACCATCCGGTTATCAAACAAGCGATCAGGGATGTGCTGGATTTGGATTTACCTAATATGGTCCAGCTTGATTGCTCTTTGCTCAGCGGTCTTTTGGCGGAAGCGCTTTTGAAAAAGACAAATCTGGAAGCCGCTTTCTTTTGCAACTCGGGTACTGAAGCGGTTGAGGGAGCGATCAAATTTGCGCGCGCAGCGACCGGACGAGCGAAAGTCCTGAGTCTTAGGAGCAGCTATCATGGACTCAGCTATGGCTCTCTATCGGTCACCGGCAGCGGGAATTTTCGGGAAGGCTTTGGCCCGCTACTGCCACATACTGAACAGATTGCCATGGGCGATCTGATAGCGCTCAGACGCAAGCTAAAGCGAGAAGATGTCGCCGCTGTACTGGTCGAACCGGTTCAGGGGAAAGGCGTAAATTATCCCGACGACGATTTTTATCTACAGGCGCAAGAGTTTTGCCGCGCCCATGGCACCCTGTTCATATGTGACGAGATTCAGACGGGCTTAGGCCGGACTGGCAAATGGTGGGGCTATCAACATTGGAATCTGGACCCCGATATCGTCACAGTCGCGAAAAGTCTTAGCGGAGGCTTTGTTCCTTGTGGTGCTATCCTCACCCGTAGAGTTGTCTATCAAAAGGTCTTTAGCCGATTAGATCGGTGCGTCGTGCATTCGAGCACATTTGGACGCAACAACTTGGCCATGACATGCGGCTTGGCCACATTAAGCGTTCTTGAAGACGAGCATCTCGTTGAGAACTCGGCGCGAATGGGACAACTGTTGCTCGCGAAGCTGACACAATTGCAGCAAAAACACACTCTGATCAAAGCAGTTCGCGGCAAAGGGCTTATGATTGCCATCGAATTTCATGAGCCTCCCCAGCTAGGTCTCAAGTTAGCTTGGCGGTTGATGCATAGCATCGATCAAGGCCTTTTCGCACAATTGGTAATCGTTCCGTTGCTAAGCCGTTACCGCGTGTTAACGCAGGTGGCCGGACATAACATGGATGTAATCAAGATATTGCCGCCATTTATTATCGGGGAGAAAGAAGTCGATCATTTTGTCTATGCCTTCGAGCAAACACTTGAAGGATGCTACCGGTTCCCTGGTCCCATTCTCGAGATCGCCAGGAATACAGCGCGGCGTCAGAGAACGCATGTTTATTCGAAGAATGGCAACGGCCAAAGGCTCGAATCACTGAAGTGATGGTCCCATAAACGACTCACAAAGCGCAGTTAACTTGCGTTGGAAACCAGCTTGAAGTGGATACTCTTCCGTTGGGAGCGACCCAGACTATCGAGCATATGCCGGTTCGTTGGAGTATCCAGCAGGCGGCCTTC
>JAFAXJ010000167.1 GCA_019241095.1 Verrucomicrobiota bacterium
CGCAACCGAGAATGAAGGCAAAAGATGTCATCAAAATCGGGCGCAACCGTAACCGCGCGCCGGCCAGTGCCGCTTCTGTTAGCGGAGTCCCGCGTTCGTACTCGGTTTTGGCAAATTCAACGATCAAGATCGCATTCTTGGCCACTAAACCTACAATCATTACTAAACCGATTTGGGCGAATACATTATTGTCAATCTGAAGTAGAAACGGTGAGGCAAATTGTTCGATCGCAATTCGTCGCAGATAGAGCAGCCCAAAAGCCCCAAAGATGGCAACCGGCGTACTCATTAGCACGCTGAACGGAAGCGACCAACTTTCGTAAAGGGCAGCCAGGATCAAAAACACAAATAACAATGAAAAGCCAAAAATGACTGCGGGCGGAACACCTTGTTGCGCCTGTTTTTCCTGAAATGACATCCCAAGATAATCGTAACCCATATCAGATGGCATTGTTTGCGTGAAGACCTCCTCTAACGCGTTCATCGCCTGACCCGCAGTGAATCCCGCTGCAGGGGCGGCATTGATTTGAGCGCTCGCAAACAGATTGTAGCGCATCGTGAATTCCGGGCCGGTGCGGCTCTCAATCCGTGCCACGCTACTTAGCGGAACCATATTACTGTTTGCGTTCCGGACATAAAACTTTCCGAGGTTGTCCGGATTTGTCCGGTATTCACCCTCGGCCTGCAGGTACACCTGCCATTGGCGTCCGAAGCGATTAAAATAATTGATAAACGATCCGCCCATAAAGGTCTGGATCGTAGTATAGATGTCAGTGACTGCTACGCCTTGCTTCAGGGCCTTCTCGTAATCTACATCGATATAGAATTGCGGAACATGCGGTCGAAATGTCGTGCTCACCTGTGAGATCTCACGACGCTCGCGCGCTGCGGCGAGGAATTTTTCAACGTTCTCCGACAACAAGTCTGCATTCCCGCCAGAGCGGTCTTCGAGGACAAAAGTGAGGTCCCCTGAGGCGCCCGAGCCCGGAATTGCAGGAGGAGAAAAGGCGAAAGCTGTGCCCTCCGGAAGATTCCTTAGTTCCCGATTCAATCCGTTTTTGATTTCCTGATAACGCAGTCCTTTTGCCTCGCGCTGTTTCCAAGGATCCATGGTGACAAAGAAGAAGCCGGCGTAAGTGCTTTGCACTCCGGTGAGCAAGCTTGACCCGATTGTCGTAGTTACGAAGCTAACCCCTGGAGTCTGGGCGAGGATCGATTCGATTTTGCGACAGACCTCGTCTGTGCGTTGCAATGAGGCGGCATTGGGAAGTTGCAGATTGATATAGAAATATCCCTGGTCTTCGTCCGGCAGAAAACTCGTCGGTAGCTGTCTGCCAAAAAACAGCGCGCCTGCCCCAAAGCCTGCCAGCAAAACCAGCCAAAGCGCAGTCCGGCGAATGAACAGCGCCGAAATCCATACATAGGCGTCCGTCGCACTCCCAAACAGACGATTGAACCAGCTGAAGAACCTGGCGCCGCCCTTGGCGCGCCCTCGCGGACGCAGCACTAGCGCACATAGCGCAGGACTCAACGTCAGCGCGTTAAAGGCCGAGATCATCACCGATACCGCAATCGTCACAGCAAACTGTTGATAGAGTCGTCCAGTGATCCCGGGTATAAACGCCGTTGGCACGAACACCGACGCCAACACCAATGCAACGCCAACCACCGGACCGGTGATCTCTTTCATTGCCTGGATGGTCGCTTCTTTGCTGGAGAGCCCCTCTTCAAGATGACGTTCCACCGCTTCCACCACCACAATGGCGTCATCCACCACTAGACCGATTGCCAGCACCAGGCCAAATAGCGAAAGAGTGTTGATAGAAAAGCCCAGTACAGGGAACAGAATGAAGGTGCCTATCAAAGACACCGGCACCGCTAAGAGCGGAATGAGCGTAGCCCGCCAACTCTGCAAAAAGAGGTAAATTACCAGTATTACCAAACCCAACGCTTCGAACAGCGTCTTCACCATTTCCTCGATCCCCGCCGTTACCGGCTTGGTGGTATCCAGCGAGATCACATAATCCAACCCAGAAGGAAAGTGCTCCTTAAGCTGCGCCATCAGCTTCCTCACCCCGCTTGCCGCAGCCAACGCGTTCGTCCCGGGCAGTTGATATATTGCGATGGCGGCAGTGGGCTCCCCGTTCAACCGAGCTCGGGTCGTGTAGGTCTGAGAACCGAGTTCAACCCTACCCACATCCTTGATGCGTACGATCCCGCCGTTTGACTCTTCCCGGATGACAATATTTTCAAATTGCTCAGGGGTAGCCAGCAGTCCTCGCGACGTCCCCATGTAAGTAAATTCTTGTCCGGGCGGTGCCGGTTCTCCGCCAACAACACCGACCGGATTGACCGCATTCTGTTGCTGAACGGCATTCACGACTTCCGGAACGGTGATTTTGAACCTACCTAGCAGATTGGGCTTAACCCAAATCCGAATTGCATACTGGCCGGCTCCGAACACCTGAACATTCGATATTCCCGGTAACCGCGTCAGTTGGTCATTGAGATTGATATATGCATAGTTGGTCAAGAATTGAGAATCGTAGCGCCTGTCTCTGGAACGGAGGGCCAGTATCATCAACGGGGCTGAGAAAGACTTCTGCACGCTGATACCTTGCGCAGTGACCTCTGGCGGAAGTTGAGCTTGGGCTTGGGCCTGCCGCATCTGGGTGAGGACCTGGTCAGTTTTGGGATTGGTAGATTCGTCAAAGTTCACCCTCAACTTCATTTGTCCGGTATTGGCACTGAGAGAATACATGTAATTCATGTTGTCGACCCCGCTTATCTGCTGCTCAATCGGTGTCGCAACAGATTGCTCGACCGTTAGAGCGTCAGAACCCGGATAGTTAGCGGATACGACGACTTCCGGCGGCACTATGTTGGGGAAGAGCGATACCGGAAGGGAGGTTAAGACTACCACCCCCACAATTATGGTGAAAATGGAAACCACCAGGGCGAGAACTGGCCGGCGAATAAAAAAGTGGGACATATCCTGGCCCTGATTGGGCGACCTCTAGCTGGCGGTCTTCGTCCACGGCGCAGGATTTACCACTTCGCCATCGTGTATCTTTTGCAAACCTTCTACCACGATGCGCTCGCCGGGCTTCAATCCATCTTCGATCACCCAAAGCGAACCCAGAAGTTCCCCCACCTTCACGGTACGAACTGACGCCTTGTTGTCTGCGCCGACAACCGCCACTTGATAGCTCGCCTGCAGCTGGTTCACTGCCCGCTGGGGTACTAACAGCGCTCCACGCCTTGTTCTCACCGTGACCCGAACGCGAACGAACTGGCCAGGACGCAATATTCTTAGAGGATTTGGGAACAGGGCTGCGAGACGAATTGTTCCAGTCTGGGCGTCTACCTGCCGATCAACGGCCGAGAAAGTTCCCTTTTCACCATACAACGTACCGTCCGACAGGATCATCTCGACCGGCGGCGCCACCATCTTGCCTGCAGAATCCCGTGGCATGCTCTCCTGGGCTTTCAGGTACTCCTGCTCGCTAACCTGAAAATAGGCCTTAATTGGATCTACTGTGGAAATGGTCACTAACGGCTGAGCATCACTGGGACTCACGAGGTCGCCGATGCCGGGGTTTGCAATTCCTGCTATCCCGGTGACCGGCGCTTTCAATTGCGTAAACCCCAGGTTAATTTCTGCCTGGCGTACTGCAGCCTGTTGCGCCTTCACTACGGCCTTTGCCGCATCGTTCTGCTGAATCGCGTTATCACGGTTTTGCGCACTTTCCACCTTCTGTGCGTACAGGTCTCGC
>JAFAXJ010000125.1 GCA_019241095.1 Verrucomicrobiota bacterium
GAAACGATGGCTGTGGCAATGCTGATAGGAAACAGTCCGCGCCTTAGTTGGTCTTTGCTTTCGCCCGGCGGCACGCTTGCGGGCTTGCTCGCCAACCAGTTCGGGGAGGCAACTGGTCTCCAGGTCAGTGCCTTAATGTACGCGGCACTCGCGCTGGTTCTATTAACCCTCTTAGTGAACGTGATTGGCGAGTTCGTACTGCGCCAAGCCGAAAAGTCAACCGCTGGACTTCGCTGACTGTATGACAACGGCTCCTGTTTCCTTCTCCGCCAAGCGATTAAAGGCGACAGATAACAGATCGCGCAAGCGGATTTGGCGGAATAACTTCTGGACGACTCTGTGCGTTTGTCTGTCGTTCCTTACATTGATTCCACTATTCTCGATAGTGTTTCTCCTATTGATAAAAGGGCTCCCCTTATTGACCCCTTCCGTGTTTTCGAATTTACCGCCTGCACCTGGGCTGGAGGGCGGTGGCTTCGGTAACGCGATCCAAGGAACCGCAGCCATGGTGGCAATTGCATTGGTGCTTTCCGCCCCTCTCGGGATCCTGTCTGCGATTTATGTAACGGAGTACGAACCGAAATCGCAATTGGCGAACGCGGTGCGATTCGTCGCGAAGCTTTTGACAGGTATTCCCTCCATCATTTGCGGAGTGTTCGCTTTTTCAATTATTGTCCTGACCACCAGAACGGCTTCGGCGGTGGCGGGCGGTGTAGCGCTTGCTGTTCTTACCCTTCCCACAATTCTTCTGACAACCGAACAAGCACTTCTAGGTGTTCCAAGATTGCTTCGCGAAGCTTCGTACGGTTTGGGTGCAACGAAATTCCAGACAATTTCCCGGGTGGTTCTGCCCGAAGCACTGCCGGCAATCATGACTGGTGTGATGTTAGCAGTAGCCAGAGCAGCTGGAGAAACTGCTCCCGTTCTGTTTACTGCGTCTTTCAGCCAATATTGGCTTTCTCACCTCATGGCACCTACAGCGTCGTTATCGGTACTAATATTTAATTTTGCCACCTTGCCGTATCCGCACCAGATTCAGATGGCATGGACCGCGTCGCTGGTCCTGGTCATTATCGTCACAATTACAAACATTACGGCTCAGCTCGTTTTCAGTAAAAGACGAGGACGATGAATGAGTCGGGAGCAAGGGGCCGGGGTGCTTTCTAAAGCGGAGTACGATCGCTCCATTCTAAGGGCGCGAAATCGCAGTCTGTCGAGTGCTCCTGAAGGGCTATAACGCTTCTTTTTTGCAACCCGACCCTAAAGTGCTGGGTTATGATCCTGTTCTAACAAGATTCTGCCTCCCTCGGCTGCCGTCTTCCGAACTGCGTAATCAGTTGCCGTTCTGCTTCTCGCATTTAATTTGCCGATGTAGTTCCTCCCCTAAATGATGGAGAAGCCGACCCGAGTTTTTGACCTTCTAAGGTATCAGCTCAGTTTATACCCCAAAACCGATGCTTTTGCCTGCAAGGTAAATGGTGTTTGGAAAACTGTTTCAACAGCAGCCGCCATTGAGATTGCCGATTCCTTAGCATGGGGTTTGCATCTTCTCGGAATTCGTAAAGGAGACCGGATTGCTAATGTTGCCGAGACAAACCGTCCGGAATGGAATTACGTCGATACGGCAGTAATGACAATCGGCGCAATTCACGTTCCGATCTACCCGAACATCTCTGCCGATGAATTCTTATTCATACTTGGCGAGGCAGAAGCGCGACTGATTTTTGTCTCGAGTGAACGCCTCTATGAACTTATGACCCCTCTGGCTCGCTCTCTGCCGAGCTTGCTAGGTATTTATACCTACGGAGATGAAGAAGTTCTCCCGAACTGGTCTACGCTTGTTAAAAGCGGACGCGAAGGGCTGAAACAAAACGACCGCGTTCTGAAGACGATCAGCCATAGCATTGAATCCCAGGATATTGCCACTCTCATCTATACATCCGGAACCAGCGGCAAGCCAAAAGGAGTGCTGCTTTCTCATGCGAACCTGATGAGTAACATGCTTTCTTGCGAAAAGTTGTTCGGACTTGGGCCCGCCGATCGCGCCCTATCGTTCCTTCCACTCTGTCATAGCTACGAACGCACAGTGATCAATTTGCTGCAGTACAGGGGTACCTCGATTTATTATGCAGAAAATTTGAACAAAGTGGGTGAGAACCTTCGGGAGGTACGACCCAAAATCATCACAACGGTCCCGCGCCTTTTAGAGAAAATCTATGAGAAATTTCTGCTTAGAGGCAACGAGCTCACCGGTTTTCGGAGGTCAATTTTCTTTTGGGCGCTGGATATCGCAGAGAATTTCGATCCTGCTAAACCCGGTAGTTTAAGACCGAAGCTGAAAAGAGCAGTCGCCGATTTGCTTGTTTACAAACGACTGCGGCAGGCTCTGGGCGGCCGATTGCGCGTTATCATTAGCGGTTCGGCGGCTTTGCAGCCCCGCCTTGCGCGGATCTTCTGGGCGGCTGGAATTCCGGTCTATGAAGGGTATGGCCCGACGGAAGCTGCTCCGGTAATTTCCGTTAATTATCCGGGAAAGGGAAACTGGAAGGTGGGCACTGTGGGTCCGGTAATCCCGAATGGCGAAGTCAAAATCGCTTCTGACGGCGAAATCCTTTATCGCGGACCCAATGTAATGGTCGGCTACTACGGAAGACAAGACCTTACGGCAGAAACCATCGACAAGGAAGGTTGGCTGCATACCGGAGATGTAGGAGATTTTGATGGAAAATTTTTGAAGATCACTGACCGCAAGAAAGAAATTTTTAAGACCTCAGGAGGTAAGTACATTGCTCCGCAACAGGTAGAAAACGTGATGAAAGAATCGAAATTCATCAGCCAAGTCATGATCGTAGGTGAAAACGAGAAATTCCCGGCGGCTTTGATCGTGCCCTCCTTTGAAAGCCTGCGCGCCTCTCTGAACGGAGAAGCTGGAAGCTTTGACTCGGACGTTGTTTCAAATGCTGACCTTGTGTCGATCTCAGCAGCGTATCAGGTGATTCAGGATGAGGTCTCGCGACTCAACGAGCGCTTGGCTCGGTATGCGCAAGTAAAAAAGTTTCGTCTCCTGCCGCAGGAATGGTCCGTAGCAGGAGGCGAACTCACACCAACGATGAAACTGCGAAGGAAAGATATTTTGCGGAAATATGCAGATGAGGTGAAGTCTATTTATGACGGGACAAAATAAATGGTCGGACAAAATTCGCGAAGACCGGACGTCACACCTGCTCGATAGGCCTAGAGTGCCCGTACGGTCGGTATGAAAGAAACCGTGTACGTCGTTGATGGTGTCCGCACACCATTTGCAAAAGCGGGTACAACGCTGGCCGAAATTGATGCGGTTCAGCTGGGCAGAGACGCTGTAGCCAGCTTGTTGGCTCGCACAGGAGTAGACATGGCTCAAGTTGACGAACTCATTTTCGGTTGTGTTGCGCAACCGGCTCAAGCTGCAAACATCGCACGTGTAATAGCATTGAGGGCGGGGCTGCCACGATCAATGCCTGCAGTGACCGTCCACCGAAACTGTGCTTCTGGATTTGAATCAATCACAAACGCCGCCGAAAAGATTGCTGCGGGTCGCGGCCACATTTTCGTCGTGGGCGGAGTCGAGAGCATGTCTCAGGTTCCACTTTTTTACTCTTACGCAACTGCCAAAAAGTTCAGTGCGATTGCCCGAGCAAAGAGTTTGCGGCAAAAGATTGACGCAATCACCAGCTTCCGTCCGACCGATTTTAAGCCGCGGATCGGCCTTCAGCTCGGACTCTCAGATCCTGTAAGTGGCCTGAACATGGGACAGACCGCAGAAGTGTTGGCGCGGGATTTTGATATTTCCCGAACGGCCCAGGACCAGTTTGCGCTCCAATCTCATCGGAAAGCGACCGCTGCTCGGGAGAAGCTGGCACAGGAGATCACGCCCGTGTTTCTTGGCAAAACCGTCCAGGGAAAAGACTTTATAGACCAGGACAATGGACCGCGCGAGAAACAGACATTGGAAGCGTTGAGTAAGCTGAACCCGGTTTTCGAGCCTGGAACTGGATCGGTGACCGCAGGGAACTCTTCGCAAATCACTGATGGCGCCTGCGCTCTCCTCGTGATGACGGAAGAGGGTCTTCGAAGAACTAATCTGCGACCTTTAGGCCGAATTCTTGATTATGCATACGCCGGGCTTGATCCTGCTCGCATGGGACTTGGACCGGTTTACGCGATTAACGCACTGGAAAAGAGATGCGGAATTGCTTTGCAAGAGGCTGAAGTGATCGAAATCAACGAAGCTTTCGCTGCACAGGTCCTGGCATGCCAGTATGCCTCCATTTCGAAAAGCTATTGCCGCGACCATTTGGATCGAGAAACCGTCCTTGGCGAGATTCCATCCGAAATATTAAACGTAAACGGTGGCGCCATTGCGCTAGGGCATCCGGTTGGCGTCAGCGGATCACGGCTTGTTTTGACAGCTCTGAAAGAATTGCACAGGCGTCGCGCTGAAAAGGCGCTCGTCTCGCTCTGTGTTGGCGGGGGCCAAGGCGGCGCACTTTGGTTAAGCACGAATTGAGATAGCGCGATGAACCAGAATGTCAGGCTGGAAGTCCACGATAACATTGGTGAGCTAACATTTGATCGGGTCGGTTCTTCAGCCAACGTCTTTGATCAAAGTACATTCGACGAGCTGAATGCAGTCTTAGATCAGCTCGAGAGGATGGGTTCCCTCAAAGGACTACTGTTTCGGAGCGCCAAACCGAAAGTGTTTTTGGCAGGGGCGGACCTGCATGGTTTGGTCGAGAAACAGACTGCTGCTCACTTTGCATTTTTGGTGGAACAAGGCCAAAAGACATTTGACCGGATTGCGGGTATCCCCTTCCCTACGATTGCGCTGATCCATGGTGTTGCGCTTGGAGGAGGGCTAGAAATGGCTTTGGCCTGTGATTACCGGATTGCATCCGTTGATTCCACTACAAAGATCGGGTTCCCTGAGATCTCGATCGGCTTGATTCCCGCATGGGGCGGTTCGACGCGATTGCCGCGACTGATTGGATTGCCAAAGGCCTTGGAAATTATTCTCTCCGCCCGCCAATATCCAGCGCGGCAAGCTCTTAGACTGGGACTTGTGGACGAACTGGGCCCGGTTGAGCGTTTGCAGCAAATGGCTTATCGCCTGGTCCAGAATAGTTCAGGCCGCAAACGGATGATGAAAGTGCATCCTGTTAACAGCGCGCTATTACGGAAGTTCATCAAAGATCAGGCGCGTCGCAAAGCTCTGGCCGGTACTCGCGGCAACTATCCGGCGCCTCTCAAGGCGATTGATGTCGTTTGCGCCAGCTTATCGCTTTCTCATCAAGAATCGCTTTCAAGAGAAAAAAATGAAGTGATCGCGCTTGGAATGGGAGAAGCCGCGAAGAATTTGCTCCGGATATTCTTCTTGCAAGAACGGGCGAAAAAACCTGTTTTATCTGCAATATCGGCTAACAAAAAACATGTTTTGGTGATTGGTGCGGGTCTGATGGGAGCAGGTATCGCGCAGTGGCTCAGTACACGTGGACTCAGAGTTACGCTGAGGGATGTTGGGCCCGTGCCTCTAGCTGCAGGCATGCAGGCCGTTTCCCGCCTTTTCCAGGATGGGATCAAGCGTGGGATATTCACTGAAACAGAGGCAGCCGAAAGTCTCGACCGTATTGTTCCGATTAGCTCCGATATCCCGCTAAATGACATCGACCTCGTCATCGAAGCTGCGACAGAAAGCCTGGATACCAAACGCAAAATCTTTACACAGCTGGAATCTCAGGTTGCTCCTGAAACCGTTTTAGCTACGAATACGTCTGCCATCTGTTTGGAGGAGCTGGGAAAAACTCTGAAATTTCCCGATAGGCTGGCGGGTATCCACTTTTTCAACCCGGTACATCGGATGCAGCTTGTTGAAGTCGTTTACTCGCCCGCGACGACACCGTCCACCTTGCAATCCTGCCTAAGTTTGGTCAAAGCAATCGGCAAATTGCCCGTAGTGGTCAAGGACAGTCCTGGATTCCTAGTTAACCGAATATTGATGCCATATCTGATGGAGGCGATTCGATTGTTTAACGAAGGTTATCGCCCTCGTGAGATCGACGATGTCATGTTGGATTTCGGCATGGCGATGGGTCCTCTTCGTTTGCTCGATGAAGTAGGTCTTGACGTTGCCCAGCATGTTGCCTTGGAGCTGAGCGGCAAGATTTCGCATCT
>JAFAXJ010000218.1 GCA_019241095.1 Verrucomicrobiota bacterium
CGCCCTTTATTTTCAAACAGAATCGGTTTTTCCAAACGAATCGGTCTCTGGCGGTTTAACCGGGCGAAACTGGCCGTAAACCAGGCGCGCTCCGCGAGAAAACGTGAAGTAGGCCCATACCCATTGGAGAAAGACTTGAACCTTATAGCGTAGGCCGACAAGAAACAGCAAATGGATGAAAAGCCAGCTAAGCCATGCCAGGAAGCCGCCAAAGCGAATAATTTTCAGATCAGCTACCGCTCGATTTCTTCCAATGGTTGCCATGTAGCCTTTGTCCCGATACTTAAATCTGGAAGGCGGTTTAGCTTCTATGTTCAGCAAAATGTTCTGCGCGGCACAGGTTCCCATTTGCATCGCGACAGGGGCTATTCCAGCCAGCGGTTTTCCCGTTTGATAAGAAAAACTTACCATATCGCCGATGGCGTAAATATGGGCGTGGCCTTTGACCGTTAAATCTGGATTGACGATAATCCGGCCTTGCTGGTCTGTTGGTGTATGGAGATCTCTTCCTAACGGATTCGCCGCGTTCCCGGCCGCCCAAACGACCGTCCGGGTTTTGATAAATTCACCTTCCAATTGAACTCCTTCGGCAGTTACTTCGAGCACTTTAGCGCCAACCCGCACATCCACTTCCATCTGTTTCAATTGCCGTTCGGCTGAACGGGAAAGATCTTCCGGAAAGGTGGGCAAAACCCGGGTTGCAGCATCAAGAAGAATTACATGGGCTGCGGCGGACTTGATCACACGAAAGTCGCTGACCAGCGTGCGCTTTGCCAGTTCCGAAATAGCGCCGGCCATCTCGACCCCTGTGGGTCCTGCACCAATAACGGCAAACGTCAATTCTATTCTTTGCAATTCGGGGTCCGAAGTGGCCTCGGCCCGCTCGAAAGCGCCCAGTATGCGACGACGGAGTTCCAAGGCGTCCTCCAGATTCTTGAGTCCGGGCGCATAAGCTTCCCACTGGTCATGCCCAAAGTAGGAATGCCTCGCGCCAGCGGCTAATATCAAATAATCGAAGGGGAACTGTCCGACCGTCGTAAAAACCGACTTTGCCTCGATTCTTTCGACAGTCGCCATGATGACCCGAATATTTTGGGTATGCCGCAGAATGTGCCGAATGGGTTGCGCGATATCTCCGGGAGACAATCCGGCTGTCGCTACCTGGTAAAGCAAAGGCTGAAACAAGTAATGATTAGTCCGATCGATGAGCGTTACATTAACTGGTTGGTTTCCCAATGCTTTTGCTGCGGTCAACCCACCGAAACCGCCCCCGATGACGATGACTTCTGGAAGAGGTGATGCATTTGGTTGATCTGGATGCATAATCCGGCGGGAATCTGATGGGCGCTTGTGAATGATTTCACAAATTAGCGCTTGCGACAGTGAATTAGAAAAACTTATCTTGCCGCCGGCTCGAACTATCGTTATGGCTACGACCACTCGCGGAATTGAATCCCCGGACACCCTAGCTCGGACGGCTCGGTCGCTTGAGGCCATCAATGACTCAGAGCTTCTTGGCGAAAAGCTGACCATTAATATGGGGCCTTCGCACCCGGCTACCCACGGCGTGCTGCGGATTTTGCTCGAGTTAGATGGCGAGATTATCACTAAAGCAACGCCTGACGTCGGCTATCTTCATCGTGGTGACGAGAAAATAGCCGAGAACATGCAGTTTAATCAATTTGTACCCTACACCGACAGACTGGATTACCTGGCGCCCTTAGCGAACAATGTCGCTTACGCGCTGGCAGTCGAAAAGCTGATGGGCTGGGAACTGCCTCCCCGAGGTAAAGCTGTCCGGGTGATTTGCTGCGAAATGGCTCGAATTTCAGCACATCTTCTCGGTCTCGGAGCGTTTGCTATGGATGTCGGTGCGATGACGGTTTTCCTCTACACGTTCACCGAACGCGAGAAGCTTTACAACCTGATGGAACTTCTGACCGGAGCAAGGTTTACAACTTCCTACACCAGAATAGGCGGAATGACCCGCGATTTGCCTGAAGGATTTCTGCCCGGACTAACTAAGTTCCTGGACGATTTCCCGGGCAATCTCGACGAGGTAGATCATATGTTGACTCGTAATCGGATCTGGGTCGATCGTACGCGCGATCTTGGGATCATTTCCAAGCAAGATGCTGTCGCATATGGAATTACCGGACCCAACCTGCGCGCGTCGGGCGTCGATTACGATGTGCGCAAATCTGTCCCTTACCTCGATTACGACAAATACGACTTTGATATCCCGGTCGGGACAGTTGGCGATGCTTTCGATCGCTACCTCGTGCGAATTGAAGAGATGCGGCAGAGCGTAAAAATTTTGCGGCAAGTAATCGATTCGCTTCCTACCGGTCCGATCACTGTGCAAGACCCTAAGAATCTGCCTCCGAGAAAGCCTGAGGTTTTGATGAAAATGGAGGAACTGATTCACCATTTTATTATCCATACCGAGGGGGTGGACACTCCGGTGGGCGAAGTCTATTTCGGAGCGGAAAATCCGAAGGGGGAGCTAGGTTTTTACGTCAACAGCCTTGGTGGCGGTGTTCCTCATAGGTTGAAGATCAGAGCTCCTTCGTTTGTAAACTTGAGCATCCTTCCTAAGCTGCTCCCCGGGCACATGATGAGCGATGTCGTTGCGATTCTCGGAAGTCTGGATTTCGTGATGGGTGAATCCGATCGATAAGACTCGAAAGCCGGGTACCAGAGCGGCTTTGCTGCTTTTTCTGGTGCTGGCTGTTGGATGCCGGCGAGAGTTCGCCGATCGAAATCTGAAGCAACTCAAGGCCAACATGTCGCAGAAGGAAGTCGAATCCATCTTAGGAACCCCTGATAAGACTGAAAAGAGTGAGACTGAAACAGAAAAAACGGTTTCGTTCAGCCGATATTATTATATGCAAGATGGGCGTACCATAGAGCTTCAATTTAGAAATGGGCGATTAGTAAACCCGCCAGAGCATGTCAAGGAGAACTGAAGTGGAGATACCCGCGGAACTGGAAGCCACAATCGACGAGGTGATAACCCATTATCCGGTATCGAAGCGTAGCGCTTCTTTGCCTTTGCTACACTTGGTTCAGGAACATTTTGGATATATCAGTGACGATGCTGTCCGCTGGGTTGCGGACAAGCTTGGGCTGGAGTTTATCAATGTTTTGGAGTTGGTGACATTTTATCCGATGTTTCATCAAGAACCGATAGGCAAACATCATATCCGGGTTTGCAGGACCTTATCCTGCGCGATGGCTGGAAGCTATAGGTTGCTAGAGTCATTCTGTGAACACGCCAATATTGTTCGTTCACATGGCGGCCATGGTAGTCATGTCCTCAAAAGTGAGGACGGCAAATACAGTATCGAGTTTGTGGAGTGTCTGGCCAGCTGTGGATTCGGGCCTGTTTGCATGATCGATGACGACTTTTTTGAAGCGGTTACCGACGAGAAAGTTCCTCAATTGCTCGAACAATATCAGTAATATGGCCCAGATTCTTCGTCCGTCACACCCTCGCGAGAAGCGAATCATATTCAAAAATATCGATCGCCCAGGTTGGTCCAACGATATTAATACATACCTGCAGGACGGGGGTTATGAAGAGCTGAAAAAAGCTTTGACAATGAAACCCGAGCAAATTGTAGCTGAAGTTAAGGCTTCGGGTTTGCGGGGCCGAGGGGGCGCGGGTTTCCCGTGCGGAGTTAAGTGGGGCTTCATTAAACCGGGCAAACCTGTTTATCTGATTTGTAATGCAGACGAGTCCGAGCCCGGAACCTTCAAAGACCGTTACATCATCCATCAAGATCCGCACCAGATGATTGAGGGCATGATCATTTCCTGTTACGCGGTCGACGCGCGGCTCGCCTACATCTACATTCGTGGTGAGTTTCCGCTAGGCGCCAGAATTTTGGAACGGGCGTTGGCTGAAGCCAAAGAGCATGGATTTCTCGGCGCGAACATCCTGGGATCGGGGTTCGACGTGGAAATGTATGTTCATCGAGGCGCCGGAGCTTATATTTGTGGAGAAGAGACCGGTCTGATTGAATCGCTTGAAGGTAAGCGTCCATATCCGCGGATCAAACCCCCCTATTTTCCCGCGGTACTAGGCTTGTACATGTGTCCGACTATAGTCAACAACGTGGAGACGCTTTGTAATGTGAAGCACATTGTACGGATGGGTGGCGCTGAATTTGCAAAGCTTGGACGTCCGAACAACACCGGTACGCGGGTTTTATGTGTCAGCGGTGATGTTCAGAAACAGGGTTATTACGAGTTGGAGGTAGGAAAAGTCACAATCGGCGAACTGATCCATGAAGTTTGCGGAGGCTTAAAGCCAGGCCGAAAACTCAAGGCGATCATTCCGGGTGGCAGTTCCGCCAAAGTAATGCGAGCCGGAGATCGTTATATATTTAAAACCAAGCAGCCTGACGGAAGCATGGCGGAAAGTGAACTCGGCTTGGAGGATGTGCCGATCGACTTTGATTCCCTTGCAGTCGCTGGTTCGATGGCGGGTTCAGGCGGGGTAATCGTGATGGACGATTCACGCGATATGGTTTGGGCGCTCAATAACATCAATGAATTTTATGCGCACGAGAGCTGTGGACAGTGCACCCCTTGCCGCGAAGGTTCACTTTGGATGAAGAAAATCACTGAACGAATGATACACGGAAAAGGAGTTGCTCAAGATTCTGCTACTCTAAAGAGTGTTGCTGACAACATTGCCGGACGAACAATTTGCGCTTTTGGTGAGGCTTGCGCCTGGCCGACCCAGAGCTTTATAGA
>JAFAXJ010000314.1 GCA_019241095.1 Verrucomicrobiota bacterium
CATGCCAATGATCCCTCCACAGCAGAGCGACATTCCCGACGCTTGCACGGCTCGAATCGTCTCCAACTGGTCGTGGTAACTGTGAGTTGACACAATCTCAGACTAAACATCTTCAGAAGTATCAATGTTGTGATTGTAAGCAGTTACACCGGCTTCCTTTAGCATCAGGGCTTCGGTAAAAGAGAGCTTGCCTAGCGTAACACACACTTCCATTCCAATTCGGCTGACTGACCGGATAATCTTCAAAACTTGCTCAAAACGAGCGTCTCCGGCCCGAATTCCTTTCCACGCCGCGCCCATGCAAAAACGGTCAGAACCACTGTTGTGCGCTCTTCGAGCTATTTCGACGACCTCCTCGCAATCCATCAGTTTCTCTGCATGAACTCCGGTCTGGTATCTCGCGCTTTGTGCACAATAAGCGCAATCTTCGCTACAGCCGCCCGTCTTGATGCTTAATAAGGTGCAGAGCTGGACCTCATCGGTTGGCCAATGTCTCTGATAGCTCTCTCGAGCGCGCTCCAGCAGATCGAAAAACGGGCTAAAATAAATATGTTCAAGGTCTGAGAAGGTCATAGCTAGGCCTTGATATCAGGCACGGCAGCCTCTAAGCCAATGCAGAGGTGATTCTAAGCACCCGGTGTCCATTTGCCCCCTGGCGTACTCAGGATTGGCAGGCTGTTTGTCATATATTGGGTTTTTCCCTCAGCTCCAATCATTTTGGCCCCTGTCGCGTCGTACCACATTCGCGACATGCTCTCTCCGGTGTAACAACCCCAGCTTTGGACCTGAGCATGCCTGGTGAAGATGCCTCGGCGCAATTTCTGTTTCAGTTCGGATTCATGTAACCACACCTTCGATGCGCTCCCGATTTCGTTGCTGTAATCGAACATGAAACAGGCTCGGTTCGAGTGGCCGAAATAGTCAAATGAGGCAATCTTCTGACGCGCCCGATCCGGGGCATTGTTCAAATAGGCACAGAGTTGATCGGTACTATTGAAGTAGATCAGCTTGAGCCCGTACTTGTCGCGGACCGAGTTGATGACACTGAAAAGGTTGTCATGCTCCTGGCTTTGACGTCGCTGATAGGCTCGCTGATAAACTAACCAGGTGATTGGCGCAGACGGTCCGTATTGTTGACGTAGTTGCTCGATCCGGATACGGCTCGCTCGAATAAAGTTCAGCCACCAATGATCGTGCGGCTCTGCCTTGTACTTTTCCCATTCCATCATGGAGACTCCGCCAGTAACCACTATATGTTCACCTTGTTCTTCAGCTCGCAGGGCCGAAATCACAGTAAACAGCACGCAGATACACAATGTTGAGCGGGACATAAAAACAGCTTGCGGGTTCATTCAGTATTACCTCTTTTACCGTCTTAAAAAATCGTCTACAGCCTGTAAAAACTTGTCAGGAGCTTCCAGATGCGGAATGTGGCCGACATTAGGCAATTCAACCAGGCGAGCACCAGGAATAGCCGCTACTGCCTTTCGTGCAAGCTCAGGAATATTGCCAAGCGTTCGTTGCAGATCGATTGGCGCCCTGTCCCGGCCGACCGCGGTGTGATCTTCTGCGCCGATTATCAGGAGTGTTGGAACCTTTACTTCACCGAGTTCATAACAGACTGGCTGCTCGTAGATCATCAGGCTAGTCAAAGCTGCGCTCATCGCCCAGCGCGGGAACTCCGAACTAAGCGCTACCCGCATTCGTGGTTCAACAAAAATCTCAGCCTGGTCCTTGGGAAAATTCACGAAATAGCTCTGGATGTAACTGCGATAGTCCTGGAGCGAAGTGTTCATTTCGCGCTGATACAACTGTTCCAAAGGCGCAGGAGGGACGGTCAAGCGATAGTCTTCCAAGCCGATTGGATCTTCTAAGACCAGCGCCTCGGTTCGGCCCGGGAATAATCTCGCAAACCGGATCGCTAACATTCCGCCCATCGAATGCCCAATCACGATCGCTTTTGGAACTTGCAATAAGTCAAGCAGGCCGGCTGTGTTCTCTGCCAAAAGATCGAAGCTGTAATGAATATTTGGCTTCGACGACTTCCCGAACCCGAGTTGGTCGGGAACAATGACTCGAAAACCCTGATCACTGAAATGTCGTATGGTGTCCGCCCAATAGGCGCCCCAAAAATTTTTCCCATGCAAGAGCAAAACTGTGCGGCCATTGGCATTTTTGCTTGCTGGAACATCCATGAAACTCATTCGAACCTCTTGACCTTCAACAAGGAGGTTTAAATAAGCCGTCGGATAAGGATAAGTCAGTTCTTCAAACCCGATCCCAAGAGGAGCAACATATTTATCGGGCAGTGGTATCTCTTGAGCAAGTGAGCTGGTAAGCAAACATGCCACGGCCAATGCCAAAAAGAACCGCCTACGGCCCGCAATTACTTCTAACTTGAAAAATCTATGTCTCTGCCTCGTTCTCATCAGCAACCAATTGAAAGGGCGATATTTCCGGTAGCGAAGCTTCACCAATAATGCCTTGCAGATCGCCGTACATACCTGAAAGCCCATCTAAAACGAGATCAATCTGCTTTTCCCTCACGCTCCATTGCTTGGTCATCGCGCGCTTCTCGCGACCGAGTTGTTCCTGCATCGCCACAAACGTTTGAACAATGGCATTAACTCTTTCCCTAAATTGCGGTCCGGTCAGGTATTGATAAAGAATATTCATTTTTCTCTCCTGGCCCTCAACCGAGGCACGCACGAAAGCCAAATTCAGGATTTGGCGACGAAGCGCCGCCGCGACTGCTTTCCAGACTGACATATCGCAGACCCAAATCCCTTCGATCTGGCCCAGGTGTCGGATCTCCTCAGGCAATGCCGTCGTCACAAGCACTCCAAATTCTGATTTGTTGGCGATCATGTCTTTTCGCAGCTTGTCGATCCACTTTGTGCTCCAATTCTGAGCGTTCTTCGTCTCCCAAGTAATAGATCCGCACGTTCGCCCTTCGCTCATCACAATCGTTTGAAGGATGTCTGCACCGTTGATTCCCTTTGCAATTGCCACTATGCGGTCAGCAGGAAACATGCTTAATAGCTCGAGCTCCAAAGTCAACTCGAGTGCTTCTCCTTGACTCTGCTGCGAACCTTGCTCCATACGGCGCTTAAGTTCTTCAACCGCATACCGGGCGTCATCTCGCTGTTTTTCAAGCTCTGTCTGTTTCAGTCTCAAGGCGTTTCGCTCCGAATCGAACTGTTCGCGCAGTACTCTTTCTGTCTGGACCCTGACCTCCGAACGCGTATTTTCACGCACTTCATCAACTGCTCTGGCAATCGCCGTCTCTTTTTCCAATCTCAGTCGCAACAATTGCTCCGCCAACTCAAGAGCCTCTTTGGTTTTTGTTGCATTCTGCTGAATGAGCTCTTC
>JAFAXJ010000520.1 GCA_019241095.1 Verrucomicrobiota bacterium
GTCCCGGAAAAAATCGGTAGTTCTGGCTCACCATCAACTTTCTCTTTTTTTGCCCAGCAAGCTGAACTAAGCGTTTTGCATCTGCCTGGTTAGTCACAAAGGGCTTTTCGACCAGGACATGATAGTTCTGAGCCAGTGCCTGCTCCACCGCTTCTGCGTGAGCTGGAGAAAATGCAGTGATGATCGCTGCCTCGACCTGCAAATCCCTGAGTTCAGGAATCGAGTTGAATTTTGGTATTTCTGGATATTGCAACAGCCAAGCTGGTGCTTTTTCATTGCCAATAAGCGGATCAACAAAAGCCTGAATTTTGGCATTGGTAGATGAGTTTACTATTTGGGTCCAACGTTGCCCGAGCGTACCTGCGCCAATTATCACTACATTCATATTATAGATCGAGGTTCGGTCGCGCGATCAGCGCAATCAACTGTTGCGCCATAAGTAGTCAGGCTGCAACACGCGTGGATACACTTGTCTTTACGGCTTGACAGCGCCTCGCCCTTCATCGGCTTAAACGTATGATGGCCACATAGGTAACAAGTCGCACTCCAATCCTCCGTCCGTCGCCATTGTGAATCGTTATATACCGATTGATGGTGGCAAACATTGCGTTCGCACCTTTCTGTGCAGCTATCTCCCGGGCCGATATCGCAGTCTGTTCGACCGGCTTGCGGGCGTCTTGCTGGACGGTAATGGTTGCCAATCGATAATAGGATCTCGGGGCTTGACTGAGGAATTGCACGCTCTCCACCGGGACTGGCGGATAAGTAGGTGGTGGAGGCGGTTCGACATGTTTGCGAAAGACGCACCCACTTACGATAACGAAAAAGAGCGTCAAGGGCGTAAGGGCTTTGGAATGTATCGATCGCACGACTCAGTCTCCTGTCGTAAGCAAAGGAGATCAAGAAGCTTGTGATTAGCAGTATGCTTTGGGCGCTTGGCCCGGACTCGCCGCAGTGATGATTCTTGGTTGCTCGATTTCTATCAGGCTATTGTATGCTAGTAAGTAATGACCTTTACCGAAAAAATGCAGTCGGAATTGGCCAACTTGGGATCTAAAATCTTCGAGTTCCGCCAGCATCTGCACAGATATCCGGAACTAAGCGGCCAGGAATACGCGACCACTGAATATCTGAGTGACCAACTCTCCGCTGAAAAGATTGAGCACCAAACCTTATCGGGCGGATGCGGCATCATAACAAAGATTTTTGGAAACACCCATAAACCGGCAATCGCGCTGCGGGCTGAGATCGACGCGTTGCCGATTGATGAAGCAACCCAGGTCGCATACCGCTCTCAAAAGCCGGGTGTCATGCATGCCTGCGGTCATGATGCGCATACAGCCATTGTTTTAGCCACAACGATCGCTCTGCACAGATTGGGATCGCCCCCTTTCGCGTGGCGCTCTTTTTTTCAAACATCTGAGGAGATCGGTAATGGCGCTTTGGAGATGATCAACAATGGAGCTCTCGATGGAGTAGGCGGCGTGATAGCCGTCCATGTTGATCCGAACAGAGATGTCGGAAAAGTCGGCATCACACCAGGTCCTCGGACCTCCTTTTGCCAGGATCTCACTATCGAGATCATCGGCCGCGGCGGCCATGCTGCTCGTCCGCACACCACCGTGGATCCGATCGCTACAGCGGCACATCTGATCACGCTCATTTACGCCTCTGCTCCCAGGCGAACCGATTCGCGCGATCCGTTGGTGGTTAGTTTTGGCGCCATACAAGGAGGTCACGCTTCAAACGTGATTCCTGGCGAGGTGAAATTGGAAGGAACTATTCGTTCAGCCCAGCTTGCTGTCGGGGAACAAGCCCGTGAACTCATCCAACAACTATGCGCGGCTACTGCTCAGTCGTTTGGAGCAGCTATCAGGACGAGCTTTCGACCTATGCTGCCAGGGGTTATTAATGATCCAATTTTGACCGCGGTATGCACCGAAACGGCCCGAGCACTCCTTGGAAGAGACGCAGTGGAAACGAACGAGCGTCCGAGTATGGGCGCCGAGGATTTTGCCGAATATACTCAACGTGTACCGGGCTGTATGATAGCCCTTGGCTCTAAAAATCCCGGCCGGGAAATTACACCCTTGCACACTCCTCAATTTGACATCGATGAAGGCGCACTCACAATCGGAGCACGCCTGCTAGGAACTGTTGTATCTGGATCGGCAGAAGCCCTCCAACAAAAAGGCTAGAAGGCCCTCGCGTATTGGATCGGCGGCGGAACGGGCTGTTTCGAACGCAACTCCCGCGACGAGTGCAACGGCCAATACGGATCCCTCAACGATTCGCGCGCTAACAACACCAAATCCGCGCGGCCGTTACGGATAATTTCGTCGGCTTGTGCCGGATCCGTAATGAGCCCTACTGCGGCAGTCGCGATGTTTGCCTGACGGCGAACAGCTTCTGAAAACGGCACCTGGTAACCAGGCCCGATCGATATTTTGGCCAAGGGCGAGTTGCCGCCAGAAGAACAATCAATCAGATCGACCTCTCTTACCTTGAGGCGCCGTGCTAGCTCAACACTGTCATCAATGGTCCATCCGGCTTCCACCCAGTCGGAACATGAAAGACGAACTGCAAGCGGTTTGTTTGCCGGCCAAGTGACGCGAACTGCGTCAACAATCTCCAGACATAACCGAATCCGATTATCAAACGACCCGCCATAAAGGTCGTTACGGTGATTTGATAAGGGCGAGTAGAAAGAATGGATAAGATACCCGTGTGCCGCGTGAATCTCTAGCCACTCATAACCGGCAACGTCGGCACGCCAAGCCGCAGCGACAAAATCCTGAATGGTACGTTGAAGATCTTGTTCAGTTGCTTCGCGGGGCACGCGCCCGCGGATGTTATCGAAAGCTATGGGCGAAGGTCCTATCGTTTCCCAGCCGCCTTCTTCGTTGGCCAGAGAACGATCACCTTCCCAAGGACGCGATGTGCTTGCTTTCCGTCCAGCGTGAGCAAGCTGAATTCCGGGAATTGCGCCTTGCGACTTGATAAAACGGTTGATCCTGGCGAGCGGTTCAGCTTGCGCGTCGTTCCAAAGACCAGCGTCGAATGGAGTTATTCGCCCGTCCGCTGACACCGCCGTCGCCTCAGCCAGTATTAAACCGGCGCCTCCGACCGCACGACTGCCTAGATGCACTAAATGCCACTCAGTAGCATATCCTTCACTGGATGAATACTGGCACATTGGCGAGATTCCCACACGGTTTGGCAATGACACTGAACGGATAGTAAAAGGGTCGAATAAGGTAGGCATGTCGTAAGCCTGAGTCTAAACGAGCGGTTTGGAGCAGGCAACAATTGGGAAAAGCTCCGGATGAGACAAAAATACCCGACGCTCTCATACCAATTTTGAAAAATCTGACTTGATGACACTCACGTTGTAAACGAGTACCGAAGTAGCCGACTGAAACTAGATTAGTCTGAAATAGTTTGGTCACTGTCCTTTACCCCAAATTTGCTATGAGCCTGACTAACAAAGAAATTCTCGCAAAAGCCGCCGATATAGCTCGGGGCCTTGCAATGGATGCTGTACAAACCAGCCAGAGCGGTCACATTGGTTTACCGCTGGGTTGTGCTGAGCTAGGTGCAGTGCTTTTCGGAAAATTCCTTCGGCATGATCCGAAACATCCGGAATGGCTGAACAGGGACAGGTTTGTCCTTTCGGCAGGACACGGATCGATGTTCCTTTATTCCTGGCTTTTTCTGAGCGGCTATCCCGAGATGACCCTTGATGAAATCAAACGGTTCCGGCAACTGCATTCAAAAACCCCAGGACATCCGGAATTGACTCACGCTCCCAGCGGCATTGAAACCACTACAGGTCCGCTCGGTCAAGGGGTTGGAAATTCGGTAGGCATGGCGGTGGCCGGTCAGATGGCTGCGGCCCGATTTAACACGCCAGACCACAAAATATTCGACCACCACATTGTGTGTTTAGCAGGAGATGGCTGCTTGCAGGAAGGTGTTGCGATGGAAGCGGTCGCGTTCGCAGGTCATCAACGGTTGGATAATCTGATTCTTATCTATGACTCAAACAACGTGACACTCGATGCGATGGCGAAGGAAACCCAGAGCGAGGATACTGCCAAAAAGTTCGAAGCGATGGGATGGGATGTAGACACGATCGACGGCCAGGATTTGGAGATGGTTGCTGACGCACTAGAGCGAGCGCGAAAAGCGGGTAGCGGAAAGCCGCAGTTTATCATCAGCAAAACCCTGATTGGAAAAGGCATTCCGGAAGTGGCTGGAACGCAAAAAGCTCACGGGGAAGCTGGAGCCAAATTCGTAGACGCAGCGCGGAAAGCGCTGGGATTGCCAGACGAACATTACTACATTGATCCTGAGGTTGCTGCATTCTTTGCGAAACGTCAGGAAGAGCTTAACGGGGCTTTCGTCGAATGGACAAAGAAGTTCGATGCTTGGAAAGCCGCTAATCCCGATTTGGCGAAAGAGCTTTCAGTTTCCAAGGCGCTCAGCACTGAGATGGCGGAACAAACATCTCAGAAAACCCCGCATTATGACAAGCTTTTCGAGGCCATACCGCCGTTCCCCGCAGATAGTAAGATAGCTACGCGCAAGGCTGGAAGCGAAGTGCTTCAACCAATGGCTAAGCTAAACCCGTTATTGATCGGCGGCAGCGCAGATCTGTACGGCTCAACACTGAACTATATCGGCGACCCTAAAGTTACCGATGATTTCAAGCCAGGACATCGGAGCGGCCGAAATATCCGGTTTGGGATTCGAGAACATGGTATGGCCGCTATCCTGAACGGTATAGCCGCACATGGCATTTTCCGGCCCAGTGGCGCGACGTTCTTGGTTTTCGCCGATTATTGCCGGCCGGCAATTCGTCTGTCCTCCCTTTCTCATTTACCAGTCATCTACATCTTTACTCATGACAGCGTTGGTGTTGGAGAGGACGGTCCGACCCACGAACCGGTTGAAACAGTGCCAGGATTGAGGATCATCCCAAACCTTGACGTGATCCGTCCAGCCGATCCCGAGGAAACAGCCGGAGCATTTGTAGCAGCGCTCACGCGCACTGAAGGTCCTACGCTTATTGCCTTAACCCGCCAAGCGGTTCCTTTGCTCAGCGGTATACCTCTCGAAGAGCGCAGGCGAGGAGTTCTCAAAGGCGGTTACATCGCGAAGAAAGAAACCGCAGAGTTAAATCTGATCCTGCTTAGCGCCGGTAGCGAATTGCAGCATGCGCTCAAAGCTGCGGAAACGTTAGGACCGGGAACTCGGGTAGTCAGCCTCCCGTCTTTCATGAGGTTTCATCAACAGCCTGAAGAGTACCGGAATGAAGTACTTCCCCCAAGCTGCCGCCGGCGAGTCAGTATTGAGGCGACCATACCGAGCGGCTGGTATGAGTATGTCGGTTTAGACGGCAAAGCGATCGGGATCGAGAGATTTGGCCTCAGCGCCCCAGGCGCGGTGGTGATGAAAGAACTTGGGATGACCGCCGAACATGTTATCGAAGTCGCCAAGCAATTGTCCGCGTAGCCGATGGTTCCCTCGAGTCGCATGGGACCACAGGAAACCTATGAGACTTATGAGACCCGCCAACGCCGACTCTCAAAGGCTTTGGCGGATGTCATTGTCCCGATAAGCTCGAATCAGCTCGTTCAGTTGGTTAATTCGGCTGCGAATGTGAAGGCCTTGTTGGCTATCAGCTACCCTCTTGGGTGGAATCCATTCTTTGATCACGCGCATATTAGGAACGATATCTGCCCCTTTTGATATTGCTGCTTCTACCGACTCGAAATGATAGTGGGTTGCGAGAAAAGTTCCGGCGGGTTCTAGAACCAAGGTGTATCCGTAATCTCCGTAGCTCTCCGAAAATGCCCCGTCAATCGTGATCGCTTTTCCGCTCCGTTTTAAAGGCTCTTCGCCTGCCTCAATCGCAACCGGTACATGGCCGTTCACTATCAGCCCATTCTCGGGCGCCACACCGAATTCCTTCAGTATTTTGTCGCAGAACCAAACCTCGTGAATCAAACGAAAGTAGGGGTTCTTTTCTTCATGGTGAGTAGCTTTATCGCTGATCAAATCTCGCTCAAAGGTGGTTATTCGATCTTTTCCAAAAAGGGGTGAGTTAGGACCGCTCCAAAGATACCAGAACAGGTCCAGATCGGACTTGGGAGGATGAGGCTGCTCCATCTCCATGCTCCGGTAAATGACTTGCTCAATCGCTTTGAAGAGAGCTTTGCCTCGATACTCCTCTCTGTGAATTTTCATAGGCAAAAATTCACCGCTCTCATCAACAGGTACACAGCCATGGAAAATTAAGTTCTCATCGCGTTGTAAAAACATTTTGCCGTTGCCAACCATCCATTGCATATGGCGCCAAAGCTTTTGACTGCCCTGAAAAGAATCACGAATGCGCGAGAGACACAGCTCTTCTTCTTTAGTTAATGAATAGGGATCAGCCGGATCAATCGTCGGAAATCTCGTTTCGATCAGTGGATAATGTCTTCCATCGATTTCGATCGTGCCATGATCGAAATCTATCCGGTGAAGCAGACACCGATGTTCCAACTGCCACTCAGGATGCCGGCGGATCGTTTGGCCTTCCAACTTGAATTCCATAATGGCTGCCGCTTTATGCATGCGTGCCACCACAGCCGGATCACGGGTCCCGCTGCTTTTCGTGTAATAAGCCCCGGCCGAATCACCTGAATATACCTGTTCAGCGAGCGCAGCTAACGGTTGAACGGGAATGCCGTAACCCTCCTCTAATTGCCACAAACGCCGATATCGCAAACTGATCCGCAGCACATGAGCAATCAAAGTTTCATTGCCAAGACAAGCGCCTAACCACGCCATATCGTGATTGCCCCAAACGAACGACACGTGCGGCTGCGCCATCAAATAATCTACTACTCGATCGCCCCGTGGGCCGCGATCCCAGCAATCTCCGCCGATAATCAGTTCTTCTACCGCTAAGTTTCGGATCACCCGACCGGTTAGATGAATCAAGTGCAGGACCCGGTTCTGGCGCACGAGTTCGTCAACGACCGCCTCAAAATAGCGGACATCCCTTTCGGTAGAAGGGGCATTCAGAATTTCGGCAAGCAGATCGCGGTATTCGGCCGGAAAGACTCGCAAAGCATTATGCAAGTTCCTCCGACTTGCCAGAACCCTTACAATTTCAAAAAGATCAACCAGAGTGCGCAGCCCGTACTCCTTTTGCGCCACGGGATCTAATAAGGTCTGCTCAAGACGTTCCACGACCTGTCCGGGATAGAAGATCAGGGCGATAAACTGCTGGAACGCATCCGACGCCATTTTTTCCTTGAACAATGACTCCACTAATGGACGGAGAGTGCCGGAGGCATTGTTGATCACATGCCGAAGCTTTTTGTCTTCGCCATGAATATCGCTGATGACATGGATTGTGCCTTTCGGCAGAGTCATCTCAGCATTAAGCCGGGCAAGTTCTGCAGTCGCCGAATCGATATTTGAAAACTCTTTTGCTAGTGGTTCCAGCAAAGCCAGTTGAATTTGAGTGAGCTGGCCGTCAGTGCTCATCGACATACTTGCTCAGTCTAAAGCTGCCGATTGAGGATGTCATTCTTTTCCCCCAGGGTACCATCAGCCGCACGATCCCATGCTACAACTCGCTGGCTGCAGTCAGTTTCCGGACTTCCTCTTGAGTCAACTCAAGCCCGGCTACTTTCAATAGGTCAGGCAGCTGTTCTTTGGTTCTGGCGCTGGCAATGACTGAAACTACTGTCGGCTGAGATTTAAGCCAAGCCAGTGCAACGCTGGCTACCTTTGCGTCATGCGCAGCCGCAACCTCATCTAACGCTGCGAGAACTCGTTTCCCTCGTTCGTCCAAATAAGAACCGGCCTTTTCGGCACGTTGGCTATCTACTCTCACCCCGGGTCGATATTTGCCTGCCAGAAATCCCGACGCCAAAGAGAAGTAGGGAACTGAAGATAGTCCAGCGCGTTGTA
This sequence comes from Verrucomicrobiota bacterium, assembly GCA_019241095.1. Taxonomy (GTDB): domain Bacteria; phylum Verrucomicrobiota; class Verrucomicrobiia; order Chthoniobacterales; family JAFAMB01; genus JAFAXJ01. The sequence goes on from JAFAXJ010000520.1 coordinate 7,975, forward strand.
CAGTTTCCAGAAGTTCACCTTCATACTCTTTGCGCTCCATCAAATTATAATGTTGCTGTAAAGCGATATAGCTGCAAAGGCCTTCCTCTTTCGACGTTCTAAGAGCTTCAGTGAGCCTGTATGCCTTGTAATTGGAAGCAGCTATGTGCCGAACTTTCCCAGCTTTCACAAGAGCGTCGAAAGCTGACAATGTTTCCCTCAAAGGTGTATTCGGGTCATCAACATGGGCATAATAGATATCGATGTAATCAGTCTTTAGCCGTTCCAAAGATCTTTCCGCAGCGGCTTGAATCGTCTTTGCCGAAAGCCCTTCCAGTTGAGGATGCATTCCAACCTTTGTGGCCAAAATAATCTTGCTCCGATTTTTTCGTGAACTGAACCAGGCGCCCAGAATGGCTTCCGATTCACCTCCGGAATTCCCGGATTTCCAGGCAGAATAAACGTCTGCAGTATCGACAAAATTCCCACCTGCTGCCGCGTATGTGTCCAGAACTTCCAAAGACTTCTCTTTGTCAGCTGTCCATCCGAAAACATTTCCACCCAGACACAGTGGAAACACATCCAAGTCCGTAGAATCAATTTTGACCATATGATCAAATTTAGACCCAGATCAGGAGTAAGCCAGTATTCAATAGCTGTCTTGGAGCAGACTGGGATGCGGCGCTGCTCGCATTACTTCAGTTGCATATTTGCACTCAAGTCTTTTGATCTGTCACAAATGTGTGTAAGCGGTTTGAATTGTGTTTAAAGATTTCGGCAATACAGGACATCGTTCGT
>JAFAXJ010000687.1 GCA_019241095.1 Verrucomicrobiota bacterium
TGGCTGGTCAGGGGTCTCCAGCTTTGGGAGCAGTAAGCTTGGCCACAAGGTGCACGGGTCGTGCTTCGTTTTGAAGGATGGTTTGATAGTCAAAGGTGACGTCGATTTTCATGGAGCAGAACGGAGCTTAGCGCACCGGATGGGACATCTACGTCTCTAGGCTAAAATATCTTCACGCCAAGTTCGGGGTCGTGGTCGCGCTCAAGGTGCCCGGAGCCGAGTTACTGGACCGCATCCAGGCCTCCGAGCGGCTAAGCAAGCATGTTCACAGTGAGAGCCATCGATTTCCAGATGGCATTGAAAATAGCCGCAGAGTTCACCAGTAGCGACGATTACGCGACCGTAGGCGAATTCCGCCGGCGGGTATTGGCCGAGGGATCGGGAGCCAACTTCTTACTGAAATTGTACCAAGCCCGGAAAGGATCTTTAGCCGCTTATGGAAGCGTCAGCCCATTTAACGGGGTGAACACGCTCCGCCGCGCACAAATTTGGCAGGTTTTTTGAAAGTATTGTTTCCCCACTCATCCCACTCACTATCGGCCTGTGCGATAAGTGCATCGTAAAATTCTTCCCATTCATTTCTTTCTTGCACCAGCCATAGTACATCCCAGTTGTAGCCCTTTCGTGAAGTGAGTAAACCGTATATCACATCCAATTTTTTACGAAAAAGCAATTGGGAGCGATGTGCTTCTTCTCTTTGGCGTTCGTACATACTGTCGATGCTCTCCACTTCTGCAATAGGCGATTTCATACGAGATTTGTGTATTGGCGAAAAGTTCCTCGAGCACGGTAGGTCTGCTAACCGCTTCTCGAGTCCATCCAGCATGGTGGTCGCTGCGCCGCCAGTTGCACTCAGTTCATCTACTTCTCAAAGTTGAATTAATCGGCCGTTCTCGACAGCGCTTTAGTATATTCGTCAATTTATTGCATACATATCTGACAGAAGGTATGCGTCACTTGCAACGCACTCGTTGCGCAAATGATAGCGGGGCGCACCGGGCATAATTCGGACGAGACTTAGAATTTGGCGGCTACTACCGCCAGTGTCATAACGATCTTCATTTTGGCTCCGCAATGCCGACGCGATTCCCGGCGTAAGCACCATGCTTACCCCCTGGTTTCCGCATGTTTCAGAAATGAAAAAACGGATGTGGGCCAAAACGGAAGCCCGAGGAGTTTTAACTCAGGGACCCGGTGCCGAGTGGCCTAAATATCGCTCGGAGGAACTACGCCAGAAGACACTACGTCAGAAGAGACATTATCACTGGTCTCACCGTATTTACGAACCTGACCATCCCGAGTACGAAAAATGACAGACCCGCGAATGCGCGCCCTGAGAAGAGTGAAGTGATCGCCCGTTGGCAAAAGCATGAGGCACCGCCTTGGAGTTCGTAAAGCTTGATTGTGAGCTGCGCTATTTCAAGAGTGCTGACGCAGGATTTCACTACTGGCTGCCGCCTATCCCGCCTGGATTCGAATCTTGCCACGTCGAACGGTCTTTGGTGAACCGTTGTGCTCAACCGTCCGCGTGTTCCAGGCGCGATAGACGTAATGACCGTCCCGCTAGATCGACCGCGACCGCGTGCTGTTTTCGAATCCGGCTCATCTTTATTTGCAATATACATAATAACTCTGCGTTCGAACCAAGCGTTGCCGTGGAATTCCTCGGAACTCAGCGGAATTGTTCCATAATATGTTCCATGTAGCCTTAAATCAGGTATTCAAATTGTCTGCAGATTCTTTATCAGAGCTACTTTGCTGCGACTGGCGACCCTAACGGGATTCGAACCCGTGTTACTCCCGTGAAAGGGGAGTGTCCTAGGCCACTGGACGATAGGGTCTACAAGGGAGAGCGGAATATGGCAGGGAAGCGGGTTGAAGCAAGGGGAAAAGAGGGGGCCTGAATAGGTGCGGAAAATGCGGGCTCTTAGCTCAGGAGAGTAGAAAAAGGTGAGGAGATGCCTTGATGGCAAAATGCTGCCGCGCCAGGGCCGATCGGAGAGCATCAAGGCTTTTGAAAGCAGAATGATCAAGAAGCGTTTGCGAACGGAACCGTGACGTGAAGGTTTGCTCACGGAGACGCATCGGCTTGAACCTTCGGTTCAGGTGTCCAAACCTTCAGGATCGAAAACGAAGTTGTCAAAAGCGTGCTGAAGCATGCACTCATTTCGGTTACTCCGCGATGAAACACCCTGGATATCCACGAGGAGTCTAGCGCGGCAGGAGCCTTGCTCTCCGATTCCGAAAAAAGGTCAGGCCTGGCGAAGATTTCGCAAAGCGCTTGACAGAAAGGCGACACTAGTCGCAGGCTCAGGAATTCTTCTGAACGGATAATACAACCCCCTTTGCACCTTATGATCAAGCGCGTAGTCGTTACGTCCCTGACACTTGCTCTCGTACTCGTTCCGTTAACAACCAAAGCTGAAAAGCTGGTCATTAATTCGAATAACTCGGATCCGGCTCCAAAAGAGACCTTCACAAAAGTAGTGGAGGAGTTCCAGAAACAGAACCCTGACTTGCAGGTGGAATTCAACACCATGGATCACGAAGGGTATAAAACAGCAATCCGGAATTGGCTGACAACGGAGCCGCCGGACGTCGTGTTTTGGTTTGCCGGTAATCGGATGAAAGCTTTTGTCGATCGGGGACTGCTCGACGACGTCAGCGACCTCTGGAAAAAGAACAATTATGATCAGGCGTTCAAGAGCACCCAGCCTGTGATGACGGTCAATGGTAAACAGTATGGGATCCCAATGTATTACTATCAGTGGGGCATCTACTATCGGAAGGATATTTTCGACAAATACGGTATCGCTGTGCCGAAAACGTGGGATGAATTTCTCGCAGCCGGCAAAAAGCTGAAGGATAACGGAATCATCCCTGTTACGATCGGAACGAAGTTCCCATGGACGGCTGCGGGGTGGTTTGATTATCTGAATCTTCGGTCTAACGGGTTTGATTTTCACATTTCACTGATGGACGGGAAAGTTCCTTACACTGATTCCCGGGTGAAGGATGTGTTCGCTAAATGGAAGCAGTTAGTTGACGCGGGTTTTTTCCTATCAAATAACGGGAATTATTCATGGCAGGAAAGCGTTCCATTTATCATGACCGGAAAGGCGGCGATGATCCTGATCGGAAACTTCTTCACCCAGACCATCTCGGATGACATGAAGGACAAATTCGGCTTTTTCCCGTTTCCTGTGATCAAGGAGGGCCTTGCAGATGGAGAAGATGCGCCGGTCGACACGGTTCATATCCCAGCGAAAGCAAAGAACAAAGCGGGTGCTCGCAAGTTTCTTGAGTTTATCGCCAAACCTGAGACGCAGGAAATGATCGCTGCAGGCACAAAAAATATCCCGGCTAACCAGAATGCGAAGTCTCCGGAAGATCCATTCCTGCAAGCCGGTGCTAAACTTCTGGTAAATGCCAAAGCTGCGCAGTTCTATGATCGTGATACGAACCCGGAGATGGCGACCGAAGGAATGAAAGGTTTCCAGGAGTTTATGGTTTATCCGAACCGACTGGATAGTATTCTCCAGAGGCTCACGAAAGTTGAGGAGCGCGTTTTCAAAGCCCAGGCCAAAGAGGCGAGCAATGGGGTTCTCGAAAGGTCTGCCTCGCAAAATTCAACTCTCAAACTAGCCGCTCAAAGCGCTAATTAGGTTTCCCTGAAGGAAATGAGTACGCCCGAGCCGAGCGTGTTTCTCGAGTCGCCGGTCGTTGTTAAGCCGAAACGGCGCGCGCCCAGGAAGATCAATTTAGTCCCTTGGATTTTTCTCGCGCCAGCAGTGATCGTTTTCGCGACTTATGTCGTCATTCCTATTTTCCAATCGTTCTGGCTGAGCCTTTACGATTGGGACGGTCTTAGTCCGACGAAAAAGTTTCTCGGCTTAAGCAATTATACAGAACTTTTCCAGGACGACCAATTTTGGACATCACTTAAAAACAATCTTTACTGGTTGATTTTGTTTTTGCTCGGGCCAGTTGTCGGCTTGGCGATTGCGATCTTCTTGAATCAGAAGATCAGGGCGATGCGCATCGTGAAGTCGCTGTTTTTCTTCCCATTTGTTTTGTCCGGAGTAGTTATCGGGCTGGTCTTTTCCTGGTTTTACGAGCCTGCTCACGGTCTGCTGAGCACCATATTAAGTATGTTCGGTTTACCGGCCATATCTCCCCTATCGGATGAGCACTGGGTAACCCCCGCGATCATTGCCGCGGGGCTTTGGCCGCAGATCGCGTATTGCATGATACTTTATCTTACCGGTCTCACGGCAGTCGATCCCGAACAGATCGAGGCTGCGCGAATCGATGGCGCTCGGGGAATGAAAATGCTTTGGCACGTGATCATGCCGCAGCTTAGGCCAGCCACTTTTATCGCGGTTGTTGTCACGATAATAGGTGCCTTGCGCTCATTTGACCTCGTGCAGGTAATGACTGATGGCGGCCCTTTCGGCCGCTCGTCGATCCTGGCCTATTTCATGTTTCAACAATCGATAACCAATTTTCGTATGGGTTACGGTGCTGCGATCGCAGTAGTGCTGTTTTTGATCATGTCCGTGTTTATCGCATTGTTCTTGAGACACATGATCCGGAACGAAAGGACCTGATGTTTCCCGCACCGATCCAAAACGCGAGCGCGCCTAAGCGCTACGCATATTATGCCGCGATTGTAATTGCATTGCTGTTATGGCTTTTGCCTTTAATGGCCGTGCTACTCACTTCGGTTCGGTCGCTTGAAGACCTTAATGCCGGAAATTACTGGGGATGGCCGAGAGAATGGAAGTTTTCGAACTATGCGGAGGTTTTTCAGAGTACCCCGATGTTGCGCTACATGGTGAATACGGTGATCATTACGTTGCCGGCCGTTGCCGGGGCAATTGCACTGGCAAGCCTCGCGGGTTACGCGCTCGCCAAATTCCGGTTTCGAGGCAATTTGCTGATATTTTGCATGTTCGTTGGCGGCAACTTCGTGCCTTTCCAGATACTCATGGTGCCTGTCCGGAACATGGCAGTTCGCATTGGGGTCTACGACACCTATTGGGCACTGATTCTCTTTCATCTTGCCTTTCAAACGGGCTTTTGTGCGCTGTTTATGCGAAACTTCATTTCAACGCTGCCCAATGCTTTGCTGGAATCCGCACGGGTTGAAGGGGCGAATGAGTTTAGAATTTTTTGGAGTATCATTTTGCCTCTGATGCGTCCTGCATTGGCGGCACTGGCCGTACTGGTGTTTACGTTCATCTGGAACGACTATTTCTGGGCGTTGGTAATGGTCCAGAGTGATGCGGTCAAACCTGTGACTACGGGGCTTTCAGCCCTAAGAGGAGAATGGGTGGCGTCCTGGCAATTGATTTCGGCCGGTTCGATCATTGCCGCATTACCGCCTGTTGCGATGTTTTTCTTACTCCAGCGCCAGTTCATTTCAGGCCTGACATTAGGATCCGTTAAGTAAAGACGGCTAGTTCATGTGAATCCAAGCGCTGTTTCGGTGCGGATCCACGAGCACAGGCGCACAATGATGTCGTACTGCGAAATGTTATGCGCAAACCACAGCAATGTTAGAAATGCCTTTGTGAAGTGTTCCTCAACGTAACTGGGCTTGGGATTGGATGACAATTTTCAGAGAAGGTTGAAGATATGGACCAAAGTCAATATCCGCACCGCCGGTACAATACTCTGACTGGCGACTGGATCCTCGTTTCTCCACATCGAACTCAACGTCCGTGGCAGGGCAAACAAGAAACGGCGGCGCGCCAAACACGTCCCGCGTACGATCCAAAGTGCTACCTTTGCCCAGGAAATGAACGAGCTGGTGGCGAGAAAAATCCGGATTACAAGGCTACTTACGTTTTTACCAACGATTTCGCTGCGATAGTGCCGAATGAAATTGTTTCGGAAAATAGCGGTGACGATCTTATACGCAGACAGAATGTTTCGGGCACCTGCCGGGTCATTTGCTTTTCGCCTCGACATGATTGGACTTTGCCGGAAATGCCGGTAGAAGCCATTCGAGGCGTGGTGGATGTGTGGGCTGCGCAGGTTGAGGAACTCGGGCAGAAGTATCGCTGGATACAGGTTTTTGAGAACAAAGGCGAGATCATGGGATGCTCAAATCCGCATCCGCACGGACAACTCTGGGCGGGCGACTTTATGCCGAACGAGCCGGGTAAAGAAGATCGCCAACAGCTTGCTTATTTCCGGGATCACGGGACTCCTCTGCTTGTAGATTATCTTCAACGCGAAGAGAACCAGAAAGAACGCATGGTGATTCAGAATGATGACTGGGTTGTTTTGCTGCCTTACTGGGCGATTTGGCCCTATGAAACACTTCTTCTACCCCGTCGAAATGTGTCGCGTTTGCCCCAGTTGCGTGATACCGAGCGATCAAGCTTGGCAGAAATCCTGAAACGGCTGACGACCCGATACGACAATCTTTTCGAGGTCTCCTTCCCATACTCGATGGGCTGGCACGGAGCACCCAGCGGCGTTGGTGAGTTCTCTCACTGGCAATTACATGCACATTTTTACCCGCCACTGCTCCGCTCTGCGACTGTGAAAAAGTTTATGGTCGGATATGAGATGCTCAGTGAAGCTCAACGCGATCTGACGGCCGAACAAGCCGCGGAGACGCTTCGGGGGTTGTCGGAAACACATTTTAAGGAGGTAAAAGCGAGCAACTAACCAGCTTCGTTGAATGGGGTGCAGGGCGTCCGCCGAGTCAATTTTCTTCGACGGCGGAACAACCTCGCTTTGTTGTGTGGGGCGCCGGTTCGACTCGGCCCTGAATAACTCCGAAACTGATATCAGTGGGGCTAGCGGATTCAGCAGAGGAAGTTAGTTCGGAAATGGGAGTTCGGGGAAAGGCGTGTCCCGACTCGACGGAGGAATCTTACCCCGGCGCTTGCGTGTTGGATGCCGGATGAGGCAAGTGCAACGCTCTTCATGAGCGATTATCGAAGAAGGCGAGCTGAAAGCTAGCAGTTGTAGGCTATTAACCTGATTTCCCTCTTTCCGCGCAACGAAGCCGGATGATTTCAGCGGCAGTAGTTCTGATTGCTCCCTGGTGTTTGCGAAGAACATCTTCAGAGCGAGAAACTAAATTGCTGGCCCGTCTTTGATCGTGTAGAAGCTGTTCAATGGCCCCGGTCAGTTCTGCGGGGTCAAGTAGCTGAACGATACCGCCAACGGCTAACAACTCTCGCATCAGCGACGCAAAATTTTCCATGTGCGGGCCGGTTATCACAGGTTTGCAGGCCATCAGCGCTTCCACTGGGTTCTGCCCACCGATCCCGTAGAAGCTTTTTCCAACAACAACGATATCAGCGAAGTGATACCAATAACGCAGTTCGCCTGTAGTATTCACGATCAACACGCTTGGTTGATTGTTGATCCGAGGATTGGATCGGAGGGCATAAGTGAAATTCTGCTGTTCGAGCAAACGCACGATATCTGGCGCTCGTTCGCTATGCCTGGGTACGAGAATCAGCAATAGACCTGGGAATTCGCTTCGTAATTCAGTGCAAGCGTTCAGCAGAAGTTCTTCTTCTCCGGAATGCAGGCTCCCCCCAAGCAGTACGGGACGGCGACCGAGCAACCCGGCTTGCTTCATGTAATCAAAAACCGGATGCGAGCGGTCTGTTTCAACAGGATCTAAATCGTATTTCATACTTCCTGGAACACTGATGCGCTCAGGTGTAACCCCAATGTTGATCCATCGTACTCGATCTTCGGAATCCTGTGAGAATACCTTGGTAATCCTGTTCCAGACCAAAGGCCGGGCAAGTTTTCGCAACAGTTTAAATCTTCTTTCGGACCGGGGTGACAGCCGTGCGTTAGCAAGAAATACTGGGCAATGTTTTTTTGAAGCAACCGCTAGAAAAGAAGGCCACAGATCCGAATCGATCAGAATAACTTCAGATGGCCTGATCAGGCTCCACACAAAACTCACGATTGGATACCAATCGATCGGACTATAAATTATGTTTATGAATTCGTTCTGCCGACTGATAGCTAACGCATATCCGGTGGATGTAGTCGTCGAGATAACAGCCTTAAAACCTGGAGATTGGCTTTTTAATTCTTCTGCCAGTCGCAAAGCCATCATGATTTCACCCACGCTCACAGCACGAATCCAAGTCCACCCGCCTCGAAGAAGCTGAGCTCGGAGCTGAGGGGAAAAAATCCCAAACCGCTGACAAAAATTATGCGCATAACCACCTCTTTTGAGCATCCGTCTGAGATAAGATGGGAATGTGACGATGAGTGCCGGCGGAAGCAGCAGATTGTACAAGAAGAGAAGCATTCAGCCGGTCGGAGTGAATCAAGAGTTCGAGGTTTGGGCAACCTGATCGTTGCTTTCGACACCGCAACGCGATCCAGGGGCAAGAGTAATCACGACCGATCGCCCGTCCTAGTCGCCGGCTCCAGAAATAGTATTTCGGTTTCTCCGTAGCGCTTTGATCGGACTGATATCCACAAATCCGAAATATCGTTTTTTGGTGATCGCTCAAGAATCAGTATCCCAGTCGGATTCAGAACCGAGAGTAAAAAAGGATTTTGTAGAACTTCCGCAGCGAAGTCTCTGTCGCCGAGCGATTTTGTGTAAGGGGGGTCGGCAAAGACAATGTCAAATGTGGTTTGGCAATGTCGCAAAAATCGAAATACATCCTCTCGAATAATCATCCCGCTTAGCCGAGTTTTCAAAAGGTTCAGGCGAAGTGCTTCAATCGATCCTCTCTCTACGAATGTCGTTTCTGCTGCCCCTCGACTCAAAGCTTCGATGCCGAAGGAGCCGCTGCCGGCAAATAGGTCCAGAATTCTAGCATGCAGCACTCGTTCGCCTAAAGCAGAGAAAACTGCTTCACGAACCAGATCCATGGTGGGGCGTATATGTCGTGAAGGCGCTTTGAGCGGAACACCTCCGGCCGACCCAGAAATCACTCTCATAAGGAAAACTCAATCAGTTGTCTTCTATCAGTCTTAACCCCCTTGTGACCCGGACGGTCCAGGCTCCTGTTTTTCGTGACGTTTACCTCCTCGCAGAATACGCCTCAAAAGTCTCGTCCTGTCGCCGACGATCCGCTCGAACAGGTTGGTTTGGGGGCGCAACACTGTACCTTTCACTTGAAAGTCCAGCGATCGTTGGCCGTTTTCCAGTGGAACAAAGTTGTCCTCTAATTCGCTTGGGATTTTTTGGCCTAGAAATTGGCTGATCACCAGGCGTCCGTCCATGCTCAGGTTTTGGCCATTCTGAATAGTTCCATGAAGGTTCATATCACAATTCCTGGACAAAAGCCGAAGATTATCGATCACGATGTCGCGACCGGCGACGCGAAAATCGGTCGCTGCCTGATCTAAATCGAGCCGTTTTAATTCATCAATCTGAGTCCAGCGACCGATCTCCTGAAGCACTGGCAATTGGTCGAGGTACGCGGTTTTCAACTCCAATTTGCCGCTCCCTTGTGCAGCGTTGGCATCTCGCAACATTCCGCTCAAGTTGAAACTCCCTTGAATTGACCCATGCGCCCGGTCCAGCAAACCTCCTGCGCGAGACGTAACCTCATTAACATTTACACCGGAAATCTCGCACCGAATTTGATAAGGATCTCCGCCCTGAGTGAGATTAACCGTAAACTCTCCGTTCACTTTGCCTCCAGAAATTGAGGCGTTCATATTACGGAAGCTTGTTTTTCCGTCTTTATACTCCACTACCGAATCGAGGTCCTGGAGGTTTATCAGGCCAAAAAGGGTCGCACTCGCCATTTGCAATTTACCTGAATAGGTATGGCTTGAGAGTTGGACAGTACCGTTTAAATGGTTAAATTCCGCTACTGCAGATCCGGCGGCATCCACAAGACGCAAACTGCTGTCCCTGATTTTAAGCTTGCGAATCTCGACAAAGAAACTCGGTAAGATCGAGCGTGTTGATTCCGATTGTTTTGGTGGAACAGATGTTGTCCGCTCCGCTCTTTCTGGTGAATTAAAAATCGGTGAGTTAGAGCTTTGTTTCGCAATCGGGGGCCGATTGCCCAGAACCAAACGTATTTCGGCGCCGGTCAAGACGATCTGGCGAACAATCAGTTTGTTTCGAAGCAGAGGAAGGTAATAGCTATCAATACGCAAATCGCGCGCGCGCATGGTAGGTATGTCAGAAGCTGGATTATATACCTTCACATCTTGGAAATGAAAACCGTCCCAAGGCGCGAAAGTGATTCGGAAAAAAGTGATTGGAACTCCGAGACTTTCACTTGCAGCTCGCTGCAACCTGAGCTGAACGCCGGGAGATTGGATATAGAGATTAATTGCCAAAACTCCGAGTGCGAAGAGAGCCGCGAAACCTGCTAACCCAATCAGCAATACCTGAGAAGTTCGCTTCACTAAGTTGAAAATCTTGAGACTAAGACTTTATGATGATGACGCCCCAGTCGCGAATGGACAAGAACAAGGTCTGTATCATTTTTAATCCAGCTGCACGCGGGGAAAAAGCTCAGTTTCTTTTAAGCAGACTCGCTACTTTGGCAAAAGAAGTCATAATCGAGTCGACTCAGGTTCCTGGAGAAGCAACAAAGCTCGCGATCAACGCCGTGAAGGCAGGATTCGAAGCAGTCGTCGCGGCGGGCGGAGATGGAACGATCAATGAAGTTGTAAACGGCATCGGAGAGTCTGGAGTGAAGCTCGGGATTTTGCCCATCGGCACGATGAATGTGTTCGCATATGAGTTAGGGCTTCCAATAAACGAAGTTGGCCGTTGTTGGGAAATTATACTGCAGGGGCGCCTGCGCAAAATTGATTTAGCTCTAGCGAACGACCAATATTTCGTTCAACTTGCCGGGGTAGGATTAGACGCTCAGGTACTTCTAGAAACTGATCTCGGGCAACGAAGGATGGTCGGTCCTCTGAGTTACGTTGTATCCGCAGCTCACGCAATGAGCCGGCCTGCGCCTCAGCTTCAAGTGACGATACCCGGTCTTAACACGGCTCAAGCCTCATTTGTTCTTGTGGGAAATGGCCGTAATTACGGAGGGCCATTTTGTTTTTTTCCGGGTGCAAAAAATGATGATGGTCTGCTGGACGTTCTACTGTTCAAAAGCCAGGGATATTTCGAAATGTTCCGGTATTTGCAGCAAATGTTGCTCGGCAACCATTCAACTAATAGTGATTTAGAGTATCTGCAGTGTACTTCGCTGACGATC
>JAFAXJ010000623.1 GCA_019241095.1 Verrucomicrobiota bacterium
GACCAACTATGCCGGGTACATCATTGTTCTCCAACAGCAACAAAACTCCTGAAGGAAGCGCTTCTACATGCCGTCCATTTATCCGAACTATTCTCGACGATGAACCGATAAACGTTCCAGCTACCGAAGCTTTTTCTCCTCCACCGCTTGCTTCTAGCTCAACCAAATCGGTGAATTCGCCAACGGCGTTATCTTTGGTCTCCAGTGTTTTTAACCCGAGCGTCTTGGCCAGCGTTGTAGCATTGACAGCATTTACCTCGGGACCGCCTGCTTCCTGCAGAAAACCCTTTAGAACATAGCGGGAAACCGGCGCTGTCTCAACGTCGTTGACTTTGCCGCTGTAATTGATGACCAGGTTGTCCGTGCGCCTTGGCGCTATCTGCCGCAAAAATCGACCGAGCTTTTCACCAAAATCCAGGTAAGGACCGATCACCTTCAGGCTCTTCGCATCGATATTCGGCACGTTAACCGCGTTCCGAATGACACCTTCGATTAGAACAGACCTGATTGCCTCGGCAATCTCGATACCAACGCTTTCCTGCGCCTCCACCGTGGACGCTCCCAGGTGAGGTGTGAAAACAATGTTGTTTAGCTCGCGCAAAACAAACTCGCCCGAGGGCGGCTCCGTTTCGTAAACATCCAATGCTGCTCCGGCTATCTGTCCGTTTTTCAATGCTTCGTACAGAGCTGTTTCATCAACAAGTCCACCACGGGCGCAATTCACAATTCGGGCAGTGCTTTTCATTTTGGCGAGACGCTCCCGATTAATGATATGCCTTGTCTCCTGAGTAAGGGGCAGGTGCAAAGTGATGAAATCGGCCAAGCTCACGAGTTCATCGAGGTCTTCTAACAGCTCTACTTGAAGAGACCGGGCCCGGCTGGCTGAGAGGTAAGGGTCAAAAGCGATTGGCCTCATCCCGAATGCAATCCCTCGTCGGACAACTTCGGTCCCAATCCTTCCCATCCCGATGACGCCTAGAGTTTTCCCGTAGAGTTCCACTCCTTCGTACGTTTGACGGTCCCATTTGCCCTGTTTAACGGAGTTATTCGCCTGCGGTATATTGCGAGCTATGGACATCAGCAGAGAAAAGCTGTGTTCCGCAGTCGAGACAGTGTTTCCGGCCGGCGTGTTCATTACGATAACGCCACGCCGGGTCGCGGCATCGACATCGACATTATCGACGCCAACGCCCGCTCGTCCGATTGCTTTCAGCAGTCGCGCTGCGTCGATCACCCTCGAAGTGATTTTCGTTTGTGATCGCACGACAATCGCGGAATACCCGGCAACTATTTCGAGCAGTTCCGGCTCTTTTAAACCTGTTTTGATGTCAACTGAAAGCAGATCCCCGGACCGGAGTGCTTCTATTCCTCGTGAAGATATCGCATCTGCAACAAGGACCGTGGATTTATCCATGGTTCAGCTTCGTCAGAAGTTCTTTTAATAGAACAAAAACCGGAAGAGAGCCGACGCTGGACAAGAACGATGGAAAAGCCGCCTCGGGTTCCGCCATATCTCGAGCCAAAGCTTTCGAGGTAATCCTCTCAGCCGGCTCGCCCAAAGGCCGAGAAATGCCGGTAGCGTATCTCGCAAGAGCCATCAGCGGCCAATTATTACGATACATGTCGTACTTCAAATAGAAAACTCGGGGGAAACCGGTGCCAGTGATTAAGCTCTCACTCCACGAACCGTCCGGGTTCTGAGTGGAGATAAGATATTGAATCCCTTTTCGGACGCTCGAACGTTCAACATCCGGGAACGCCGTCAGGCCTAAGAGGGCCCAAGCTGTCTGAGATGCGGTACTCACGCCACGCCCACGAAGCGCCGGATCGTCATACGAAGCAACCGTTTCGCCCCAGCCGCCATCTTCATTCTGACACGATTCCAGCCAGTCGCGGCCGCGGCTGATCCAAGGTTCGTGCATGTCGATGCCGATAGTGCGTAATCCACGCAGCACCTGAGAAGTGCCGTAGATGTAATTGACCCCCCAACGGCCGTACCACGCGCCATCGTGTTCTTGCTTCTCCTGCAAAAATTGCACGCCCCGATGCACGGCGGGGTGTGCAATGCGAAAGGAGAGATGGCCTAAAATCTCTAACACTCGAGCAGTAACGTCACAGCAACTCGGATCCAGGATCGCGTTGTGGTCGGCAAACGGAACACTTTCAAGCAACGGATTCTGCACATCTTTGTCAAAAGCAGCCCAGCCTCCGTCTTTGCACTGAAAACTTAAAAGCCAGTTGACTACACGATCGTAAAGCTGGGGATCTTCTTTGTAGCCGGCAGAATAAAGCGCCAGCAACACCATCGCAGTGTCATCAACATCCGGGAAGAATGGATTATTGAACTCAAAGCACCAACCCGTCGGCTCTGGTTCTGGATTGTTGAAAACCCAGTCACCCGGGATGCGCACCTCCTGGGACAATAACCAATTTACGCCCTTTTTCAGCGCGGCATCAGACTCAGGCACGCCAGAATCGGATAGTGCTACGAGAGTTAAA
>JAFAXJ010000043.1 GCA_019241095.1 Verrucomicrobiota bacterium
CAAGGCCGCTCGCGGGATCTCAATCATGGTTCCGACCAGATAGTTGAATCGAGTTTTCTGTTCTCTCGCAACCTCAGTCGCCACCCGGTGCACGATTTCGATTTGCAACCTCAATTCTTTGGTAAAGCCAACTAAAGGAATCATCACCTCGGGTCTGACCTTAACTACCTTTTTCTGGACCTCAGCTGCAGCTTCGAAGATCGCGCGCGCTTGCATTTCAGTGACTTCCGGAAAGGAAATCCCAAGGCGGCATCCCCGGTGCCCGAGCATCGGATTGAATTCATGCAATTCGTCGACCCGCCGGGAAATCCGCTCAAGTGGTATGCCCAGCTTGGATGCCAGATCTCGTTGCTGCGCTTCGGTGTGAGGCAAAAATTCATGCAGCGGCGGATCGAGCAATCGAATAGTCGCAGGTAATCCCTTCAACTCGGTGAAGATGCCGACAAAATCTTGCTTTTGGTATGGTAAGAGCTTTTCTAGCGCAGCTTTTCGATCGGCAGGCGATTCGGCTAAGATCATCTCGCGCATCGCATCGATACGATCGCCTTCAAAAAACATATGTTCGGTTCGTGTCAGCCCAATACCTTTGGCGCCAAATGCCAGGGCTGTTGCCACCTGTTCAGGTGTGTCTGCGTTGGTACGGACATCGAGTTTCCGCGCCTTGTCCGCCCAACCCATCAAAGAGGCGAATAGCTGGTAGCTGCTGCTCTTTTTGGGTTCGAGGCTTTTCTCAACAAGAACTTGCACTACTTCTGAAGGAGCCGTTTTCACCTCGCCGGCGTACACTTCCCCTGCTGTCCCATCAATCGAGATAAAATCGCCTTGTTTCAAAGTGATATCCCCGGCAACAAGCTTTTGCTCGGCATAATCGATTTTGAGGCCCGATGCGCCACAAACACAAACCTTCCCCATTTGCCTTGCCACCAGAGCGGCATGGGACGAGACTCCGCCACGAGCAGTGAGAATTCCCTCAGCGGCAATCATTCCACGCAAATCTTCCGGCGAGGTTTCGATTCGGACGAGGATGACCGGATCGCCCTTATGCGCAAAATCGACCGCATCTTTTGCATTGAAAACTATCCGACCTGATGCGGCCCCTGGCCCGGCGGCGAGTCCAGTGCCAATTCTCTTTGCGGTTTTAACGCTCTGACGATCAAAAATCGGAGCCAAAACATGCATCAAAGAGTCAGCGGGTATTCGCTTTATGGCTTCTTCCCTGGTTATCAGCTTCTCGTTAACCATTTCTACCGCAATCCGGACCGCGGCTAAACCGGTTCGCTTTCCGTTTCGAGTCTGTAGAATGTAGAGCTCGTTATCTTCGATGGTGAACTCCAGGTCCTGCATATCGCGAAAGTGTTGTTCCAAAACCTCCCGAACATGAAGCAGTTCCTTGTGGGCATTTGGCATTTCCTTCGCCAGCGTAGCGACTGGTTGAGGAGTCCGGACCCCGGCCACAACGTCTTCGCCCTGTGCGTTGATCAGGTACTCGCCGTAGAAGACCTTTTCTCCCGTGGCGGGGTCACGTGTGAAGGCAACCCCTGTTGCACTGGTTTCGCCTCGGTTACCAAATACCATTGTTTGGACGTTTACAGCCGTTCCCCACTCGTGTGGAATGTTGTATTTGCGACGGTAAACGATCGCACGATCGTTATTCCATGATCCAAAAACGGCGCCAATAGCGCCCCAAAGCTGCTGACGCGGGTCTTGCGGAAATGTCTTGCCTGTTCGTTCTTTGATCAGCTGCTTGAATCGTTCAACCAGTGTCTTAAGATGTTCTAAGGAAAGGTCCGTATCCTTTTCGGCGCCTGCTTCGTGTTTAACTCCCTCGATAACCGTTTCAAAGGGCTCGTGATCTTCATCATCGCGCTTCTGAACTCCCATCACTACATCGCCATACATCTGCAAAAAGCGCCGATAAGAGTCCCAGGCAAACCGCGGATTTGAACTTTTCTCAGAAACAATTTCGACCGCCTCATCGTTCATCCCGAGGTTTAAAATCGTGTCCATCATGCCTGGCATGGAATCGCGAGCACCCGAACGAACTGACAAAAGCAACGGATTCTGGCTGTCCCCGAGCTTCTTACCAACCGATTTCTCGATTTTGCTAAGTGCCGTATCCACCTGCATCGCAAGATCCGTCGGATACGTTTTTCTATTCTCGTAGAAATAGGTGCAAACCTCAGTCGTTATTGTAAACCCGGGCGGCACAGGCAAACCGATCCTTGTCATTTCGGCGAGATTAGCCCCTTTCCCGCCTAGGAGTGGCTTCATTTTACCATCCCCGTCAGCCTTTCCATTACCGAAATAATAAACGTAACGGATCTTTCTGGGGTTGGATGAGGTGGAAACCTTCGTAGGAGGTGCGGACGAAATCGAACTCGGCTTTTTTGATATCTTTTTGCTTGTCGCGCTTTTATTAGCTAAGTTTGCCATAAGGATCGCGGGATGAAGTCAGCGTAATGATGATTTTGGAACGGCCAGATCGCTAAATTATCGAGTCGACAATTGGTGTCAACGACTACAGACCGAAACGATCAAACGACACTAATTCGATCAAAGAAGCTAAAGCTGCCCTTCAACGTCTCGGGGCGTTATCACGGGATTCAGAAGACAACAAAAGCATGAATCTCCAACCCTGCAGACTTATGCCAACCGGAAGCGCCCCGAGGGCGTGTTCGTTCAGCGTAAACGAGCGTTTTTAAGCCGCATGAACCTGTTCCGCGGTATGAATCACTTCTCCAGCCATTGCCATGAATTCATCAAGACCAGTACTGGGTATGATGATGGTATTACGTCGGCCATGTGCTTCTTCAGTGATTCGCATAAATCTGCCGCGCTCGTTTTCTCGAAATTCTATAAAGAAGTGTTTCCGTTCAACTTGGAGTTCTTTGGTAATAATTACATTGTCCATTTTTATTCGGAGGGATAACCACTAGAGGCTACGTCTACAACTCTGTCTTGGGGGAAAAGGAGTCTATCTAGATGGCACATCTTTCAACAGCGGTAAATAGAGATTTTCGGGATCCTATTCTGCCGGTCATTTTACCCATTTCCAACCTTGTTACCACATTGACCGCTCCCGGCTAAGCTGCCAGTTCGAGATCTATTTGATGTTTAAACAGATCCGTTCTCACGACTCGAACCTCGACAGAGTCCCCTATTTTGAAGGTCACTTTTGTTTTTCGCCCGATAACTCTCTGATTAGCCGGATCGAAAATGAAAAAATCGTCATCTAACGATGAGATATGAATGAGACCCGTAATGATCGCTTCCTTGACTTCGACCATCAGTCCGTAATTCCGTACATCCACGACAGTCCCAGTGAGTCGATGAGGTTTCCCGATTAAACCAGAGAAAAATTCCAATTTCTTCAAGCGCACCGCTTCACGCTCAGCATCGGCTGCGATCCGCTCGGTTTTGGAGATATGTTCGCAAATTGAAGGAAGATCAACCGATCGGGGAAGTTTAGCCTTTTGACGCAATAACCCGAAAGTAAACGCCCGGTGAACAATCAGATCGGAATACCTTCGAATGGGGCTGGTAAAGTGTGTGTAGTCCGCTTTTGCCAGACCATAATGGCCGGCAGGTTTCGGAGCATAAATCGCCTTTCGCAAGCTGCGGAGCAGAGCTACTTTCAAGACATCTCCCTCTGCTCTGTCAGCAAGCCTTGCTAAAAAGGCTTGCATCTCTCTTCGCTGAGTGAGATCGCCAACCGCTATGCCATGCGATTTTACCAGTTCCCGAAATTCCAACAACTTCTGCGCATCCGGATCTTCATGGACGCGGTAAACTGCCGGTATTGAACGTTCTCGCAGGTCTTTTGCCACGAGGTTGTTGGCTAAGAGCATAAATTCTTCGATCATCTGGTGTGAGATGTCGTTTTCCTCGCGCAGTATTCCAATAGCTTTCCCTTCTCGATCGACTTTGACCCTAGCTTCCGGCATGTCCAGTTCCAGCGCACCTTCCTTGAACCGTTTTTTGCGGAGGACCGAGGCGATCGACCAGGCATCGCGTAATTGGCTGCTAATCGCATCCTGAGGCGGTGCTTGAAGGATCTTTAAGACCTGGCTATAGGTGAACCTTGCTTGGCTCCGAATGACCGATGCGGCAAACCGATAATTCAGAAGTTTCACGGAGCGATCGAAGTGCACGATTACGCTCTTTGTAAGGTGATCTTCGCCAGGTCGGAGGCTGCAAATATGATTCGAAAGGCGCTCAGGCAACATGGGTAGCACTCGATCCGGGAAGTAAACGCTATTTCCCCTGCGGAACGCTTCTTTATCAAGAGCTGAACCAGCCGGGATGTAATGAGCAACATCGGCGATATGGATTCCCACTTCCCAATCTGTTCCGACCCGTTTGACATGTATCGCGTCGTCGAAATCACGAGCATCTTCCGGATCAATCGTAAATATGCTCAGAGCACGTAAATCTTCCCGGATGGCGATCTCTCGAGGTGGTATATCGCCTCGAATAGAATCAGCCTGGCTCAACACTGCCCCCGGAAAATCAGTAGGCAGATTGTATTTGCGAATGATCGACAAAATATCGACACCGGGTTTTTGGGCCGGACCGAGTACTTCAACAATTTCTCCTTCCGGGTTGATATGCCGGTGTTCCCACGCATCTAAACGAACAACAACCTTATAGTTGACGGGTGGAAGCTCTCGGCCAGGCGCTACTCTAACGTAAATGTCGTGAACCAAGGCCGGTTCATCCGGAACAACATAAGAAAAACTTTTAGATTTTTGGAGAGTCCCAACGATTGTTTCATTTGCCCGTTCCAGGATTTTGATAATCCGGCCCTCTCTTGATGCACGTTGGCGTTTTGAGATTGAAAGCCCCTCGCGAACAATCCTGGCTACGACACGATCCCCGTGCATCGCCGTACCCATGTTTTCAGCAGCGATGAAAAGGTCTCCACGCCCGTCGTCGGTCGCATTCAGAACATACCCAAATCCTTGAGGATTAACTTGAAGGGTCCCGATCAGCAGATCTGCTTCTCCCGGCAATACATAACGGTCCTTGCGAATTCGGACAATTTTGCCCTTCGCTTCTAAGCCGGCTAGTGTTCGACGGAATTGAGCCCGCCCGTCGACAGGTACACCTAATTTTTTTGCCAGGTCAGTTTTGTTTAAGGGCTGATAATCGGTGGACGCAAGCAATTTAAGGACTTCCTCTTCGCCGATTTCGGGTTTGCTTGCCATCTGTTCTCGCCATTGACTGTAATGGCGGCAACCGCGCAAGTCTATTGTTGCGAGTTGCCTTCGATTTCGAATCGGTTAAACTGAAGGTTGTTCAGCCGTTGGTCGCGGGTGTAGTTCAATGGCAGAACGGCAGCTTCCCAAGCTGCACACGAGGGTTCGATTCCCTTCACCCGCTCCAATCAGCTACCAGACTTGATCCGCAGGCTATTTCGCACGTAAATTTGCTCGAAAAAGACGGTCGCGAGCCACCGCTGGCTGAGAGAATTTGCTGGAAGAACCTATCCCGGCGGGGTCAGCGCAAGGAATTTTTCTCCCGCCGCTGGAGGAGATGATTGATAATATCCCACAATCTGCCTGGGATATTATCAATCCGCCTGAGATATTATGAAATAGGTATTCTTACCTATATCGCTGAAGCCGCAATTGTGCGACGTAGTCTCTTCTAAAGAACGGCTGTGCTCTGTTCGCAGAGCCATGGAGGGAACGGACCGGGCACTCGCTCGGATCAACCAAGAAACTGATACACGCTAGGAGGTAAATATGGGCAAACTCTCAATTGTTAATTTAATAATCGTCCGAAGGATGGCTTATGTTAGTCACCGCATCTATGGGTTTGTATCTGGTGCTACCCAACCGTTGGGTTGGCGCATGATGACGAAGGTATCAGGCCGGGCGTCCCGAACGGGACTTACGTCTTGACCGACAGTGGGTTTCGGATTCGCTGCTGCCAGCTACTGAACAGATCGTTCTCAGCAGCGATCTCGCGCCATTCATCCAAAAAGAGGACGCTCTTTGGGAGTAGGCCTTTAATGGCTCGGAGTAGTCGGATTTGTCAACATCCGCTGCCTTGGAATTCCGGCGCCCTCCGCGCGAATCTTGGCAACCAAACCACGGTGATGTTTAAAATCCCGGCGCCAAGTCCATCGGTCGGTCTGTCCCGGTTCA
Organism: Verrucomicrobiota bacterium; assembly: GCA_019241095.1. Lineage (GTDB taxonomy): Bacteria > Verrucomicrobiota > Verrucomicrobiia > Chthoniobacterales > JAFAMB01 > JAFAXJ01. Next base: position 6,153 of record JAFAXJ010000043.1, read on the forward strand.
CCGTGCATTGGCCGCTGGTTGTTTTTGCCGGGTGTGGGCTATAAAGTGCACGAGATCGAATCCCTTGAACAGCTGGTTACCCTACAGTACTTGGATGGCAGACTGGAGAGCTTTGAAATGAAGGTCAGTGCCAGGCTCCCCTTGCCAAGACGTTCTAACTCTGTTAGGGGTTTGTCTTTCCGGTGAAGGACGCAGTCGACGGCAGTGGCATAAACCTCAGATTTCAAGAGGAAGGGCGGTTAGAAGGAGCCGCCTGTGCGCCGAAAACATATCTTGTCACAGGCGGCACGGGTTTTCTCGGTCGAGCGCTCGTCGCGGCTCTAAAAGCCGACGGACGCGTTGCGCGTGTAGCCCGGAGGTTTCCCTGCAGCTACGGCGACACCTTCGTTGACTGCGACTTGGACGCGCCAGTTCAGGCTTGGCGCGAGGCAGCGGACGGTTGTGCGGGCGTATTTCACCTTGCCTGGGCTACCGTGCCGCGCACCGCGAATGACAATCCACTGGCTGACCTCGAAACCAATTTGGCAGGTACCGTGCGGCTCTTTGAGGCCGTGCATCATCTTCCTAATATCTCCGTTACATTTGTGTCCTCGGGTGGAACGGTGTACGGAAAAGCTCGAACTCTACCGGTTGCTGAGGACCATCCGCTCCAGCCGATGACAGCCTATGGTGTCTCTAAGGCAGCGGCAGAACATTATGCGCTTCTCTATCGTCGTCTGTGGGGGGTGGATATCCGTATTGTGCGCCTGAGTAATCCCTTTGGACCAGGCCAGGACATTAAAGGACAGCTCGGTGCAGCTTCAATTTTCGCGGCCCGTGCGCTGGAAGGGAAACCCATTGAAGTGTGGGGAGACGGGAGCGCTATCCGCGATTATATTTATGTTGACGACGCGATTTCAGGGCTTCTGGCTACCATGTCCGCCTCCCCTGATTGCTTTGGCTCCTTGGATCCAGTTGTCAACATCGGTTCCGGGCGGGGCGTCTCGTTACAGGAGCTTATTTCGCTGCTCGAGCGCCTTTTGGATAAACCGATCAAAGTCGTTTACAAGCCGGCACGCGACTTCGATGTACCCGCGAACGTACTCGATATCACAAGGGCTCGCAGCCTTCTCGGCTGGAGTCCAAAGATAAGTCTTGAGGGGGGACTTTTAAGGCATGTTGCCTATCTTCAAGACAAGTTGTTTCAAGATAAGTCGTTAGCTGAGAGTGCGACTTAAACGATGGTGGGCCGAGCTGCGTGAAAAATGTAGAGCATAGCCGGCTACAGGAAGCGCTGACGGGCATAGTCCGACAAAGCAGCTCCGGAGCGCCGCCTGACGATCACCATTACTTGATTTTAAGCATCATCGACCGCTGGATGCGCCAACACGCAGTTCATGCTGTACGCGGAACACTACTCGATTACGGATGCGGGGGCCAACCGTATCGAGAGCTCTTCGGGCCATGCATT